>JAGQOI010000524.1 GCA_020427625.1 Phycisphaerales bacterium
GAATGGGCCGTCTTCGCCGATTCCCTCGAACCCGCGTCCGGTCGGGATCGTCGTTTTGGGTGTTCCCGGACGTGGAACGTGCCGATACAACTGGCGTCGGTCCGCGGCCTGCGGGATCGCGGTGTCCCGTTGTCGAATGAGGAACGATCGATGCGTCAGATGAAGTCCCTGCCCCTGCTCGTGCTCGTGTTGGTCGGTCTGCCGGGCGGGTGCTCGACGGCGCGTCAGTACCGTCATCTCGACGATCCCCCGCTGGTGATCCGCGGCGTGACGGCGACGGTGCCGATCGCCGTCGACGTCCGGAACTTCGCCGGCGACGTGATCATCGTGGTCGACGAGCAGGCGACGGACGTCACCGTCCGCGTCCGGCGCGAGGCGCGGCACGGATCGCTCCGCACCGAGGAGGCCGAGGCGGCGCTCGCGCTCATTCATCACAGTTCCGAGATGGTCCGCAACGATCGCGGCCCGGTCCTGCGCGTGCGCGTCGCGAGTTCGAGCCCCGAGTGGTACTTCCAGCGCGCCCACCTCCAGATCACCGCGCCCGCCGTCAGCGACGTGCACGTCGAGACGACCCGCGGACGCGTCTACGCGACCGACCTCCGCGGCGAGGTCTTCATCACGACCACCGAAGGCGACGTGCGCGTCATGTCGAACTTCCCCCTGCGTCAGCCCGTCACCGTGCTCAACCGCGACGGCGACATCGACTATCGCGTGCGCGGCAACTCGGGCGGGCGCTTCGAGTGCGAAGCCGTCGGCGGCACGATCTCGCCGCGCATGAAGCTCGGACGCTTCGTGTTCCAGCCCGGCTCGCGCCAGGACCTTCTGATCGGCACGCTCAACGACGGCGAGAACGTCGTGCAGTTGAAGACCGTCGACGCGAACATCCGCATCGCCGTCGTCGAACAGCCCACGGCCGTCGGCTACCTCATCCGCTGACGCCGCCGCGCCGGCATCCGCCGGCACCACGCCTCGACCCATCGCCCGATCCGCGCCGACGCACGCGCGTCACGCGCGCGGTGCACATGAGCACGGATTCACGCGCGATTCACGATGTGATCATGGCGTGGCCGCAGACTGGTGATGTTCGGTCGTCGTCCCGTCGCGATGGTGCGCGGGACCGGACGGAACGGATCATCGAGGTCTCCGCGATGCATGTGATGCCCGGAATGGTCGTGAGGATGACGAATGCCGCGCCGGACGTGCGGCGGGCGTCGTCCGGGCGGCCCGATGCGTTCGTCCTTCCGCGACCGGCGCACCTGCGCCTCGGCGTTCCGCGTCGTCATCCGGACCTCGCGGCGCCGTCGCATCATCGTGATCACCATTCCCGGAAAGGACCACCCATGTCAGCCATCATCACCGGCCTGTTCGAGACCCCCCGCGATGCGGCCGTCGCGATCGAGATGCTTCATCAGCGCGGCATTCCGCGGGCGAACATCAGTCTCGTCGCCGCGGATCACGTCGATCGTGACGCGTTCGCGATCGACTCCCATTCGAAGCTGCCGGAGGGCGCCGCGATCGGCGCGGGCGTGGGCGGCGCGGTCGGCGCCATGGTCGCCGGACTCACGGCGATCGGCGTCATCGCGACGGGCGGCGTCGGGCTCGTCGCGGCGGGTCCGGTCCTGGCCGCGTTCGCCGGCGCCGGGGCCGGAGCCGCGGCCGGCAGCGCGGTCGGCGCGCTGGTCGGCTACGCCATTCCCGAGCACGAGGTGAGGTTCTACGAGAACGCGATCCGCGAGGGCTCGGTGCTCGTCGGCGCGAAGTACGACAGTGCGGAGCAGAAGGAGCGCATCAAGGAGACGTTCGAGTCGATCGACGCGACGCACGTGTCGCACGCCTGATGCCGCCTCATCATCCCCTCACCCCGGAGTGTCCTCCCATGACCATGCGCCTCGACCATCTGGAGAAGCTGTTCGTCGAGCAGCTCAAGGACGCCTACAGCGCCGAATCGCAACTCATCGAAGCCCTGCCGAAGATCCGTGACGCGGCCAACGCGAAGCCGCTGGCGGAAGCGTTCGACGCCCACCTCGCGGAGACGAAGGGTCACCGCGACCGCATCGAGCGGATCTTCAAGACCCTCGACTACAAGCCCGGCGGACATCGCTGCAAGGCGATGGCCGGACTCGTCGAGGAGGCGATGGAACTCGTCGCCGATGACGCGACGCCGGCGGTGCGCGATGCCGCGCTGATCTGCGCGGCTCAGAAGATCGAGCACTACGAGATCGCGACCTACGGTTGTCTGCGCAGCTATGCCGCGCTGCTCCATGCGGACGATGCGGTCGCGCTGATCGACGAGACGCTCGACGAGGAGCGTCATGCCGATGCCCACCTCACGGAACTCGCCGAACAGTGGGTCAACGTCTTCGCGATGAAGACGGCCTGAACGACCCGTCCCGGCCAGGACATCTTCTCACCCGGCGGTCGAGCGCATCGCGCGCGACCGCCGGGTGTCTTGCGCGCCAATGCGCGCCGATGCGCGGCCCGGCAGCATTCGCGACCATCAACATGTGGAATTCGTCGGGATGATCGGAGAGACGGCGGCACGGCGCGCAGAGCAGAGGTGCGGACGTCGCGAATCGCCGCACCGACGTGCGACGCACGACGCCCGGTGACCATCGAACGAGGAGTTCCACCATGAACCGCACCTTGAACCGCACCCTGAATCGCACCCTGAACCATACCCTGCTCCTGGCCCTGTCCGCCGGATGCCTGGGTGCCGCGCACGACGCGTCGGCCCAGTCGCTGGTGAATCGCCGGATCCACCAGGTGAGCATCACGCCGAGCGAGAGCGGCCCGGCGGGCACGTCGGACGTGCACGTGATCTGGACGGTCGGCGTCGCCGGCACGAGCGCCGGACTCAACATGGGCACGGGCATCCTGCTCTTCGGCGGCGGCAACGAAGTGCCCATCGCCAGTCTGGCCGTGCCGATCCTGGGCGACGTGACGTTCGGCTGCTTCAGCGGCTGCGGCGGCGGCTGCGGCGGCGGGTACATCAACGGCGTCTTCAACACGATGCTGTGCCTGCCCGATCCGCCCGGCTGCGACAACTGCGGCTGCGAGTGCCAGTTCCCGTGGATCACGTCGACCTTCCCGGGTCTGGACCTCGATCCCGGCACTCCGCTCACGGCGACGATCTGGCACCTGCCCGGCGCGTTCCCCGAGATGGCCGACGACGACAACGTCCTCTCGACCATCGTCACCGGCGACCCCCTCTACTGGGATCGCACCGTCGACTCGGTCGACATCGAACCGACCCCCGGCGCGCCCGCGGGACGCTACAACCTGCATGTCTCCGGACGCGGCGCCTGGAACGGCGTCGCCGTGCCGACCGACCTGAGCTTCCGGGTCCAACTGCTCGTGAACAACCAGCCCGTCGCCTCCTTCGTCGCCGGCGGCGTGCTCGAGCATCCCGGACACGAGACGTCGACCTGCGGCGGCTCGCCGGACATCTGCAACGACAACGGCTGCGGCAACTGGGCGACGCCCGCCGACTGCGAACTCACCGTCTCGTGGCCGAGCTACCTCATCTCCTGCGACTGCGGCGGCCCGTGGATCGGTGAGTTCACCGCGATCCCGCTCGATCCCGGCGACGAACTCATCATCATGGTCGTGCCCGTCCTCGGCGCCCTGCCCGCGCTGCCCGGCTCCGACGTGAACGATGCGCTCGTGTTCCAGTTCGTCCCGCCGAGCGAGTGCGAAGGCGATCTCACCGGCGACGGACTCGTCGGGCCCGCCGATCTCGCGATCCTCCTCAGCGCCTGGGGTCCGAACGCCGGACACCCGGCCGACTTCGACGGCAACGGCGTCGTGAACGCCGCCGATCTCGCCGCCCTCCTCAGCGCCTGGGGCCAGTGCGACTGATCCATCTCCTGTCCTGCGGATGGAGTCCGTGCAGACGATCCCGGCCGACTTCGGTCGGGATCGTCAATTCATGCGCGCAGGGTCGCGAGCGCGCGAATCGTCGCCGGCGTCGTGCCGCAGCAGCCGCCGATGATCGTCGCGCCCGCCTCGCGCCACGTCGCGGCGTATGCCGCGTATCGCTCCGGCGCCACCGCGTCCGTGTTCTCCCACCCCTTCACCGGATGCACACGACCGACGTTCGCGTACGCCACGAGCGGACACGCCCGGCCGACGACCGCGCCGAGCACCCGCAGATGCTCGACGAGGGTCGGCGCGGCGACGCAGTTCACGCCGACCGCCGCGGCACCGGCGAACACGGATGCGAGCGAATCGAGCGGCGTGCCGTCGAGCAGCACGCCGCGCGGGCCGTCGGCGCGACAGCAGACGCTCACCATCCACCGGTCCGGCGCGAGTCGGCGGGCGACGTCCGTGACGGCGACGAGTTCGCGAGCCGCGCCCATCGTCTCGATGAGCAGCCCGTCGACGCCGGCGTCGAGGAGGGATCGGATCATCGCGTCGTGTTCGCGTCGCGCCGCGGCACCGTCGGGCGCGCGATCGGGCTCATAGCAGTCCTCGAGCGGCGCGACCGAGCCGTAGACGAGCGCGTCGGGACGGACGCGATCGCGGGCGGCGCGGGCGATGGCGACGGCTTCGCCGGTGAGCGTCGCGGCGTCGATCGCGCAGCCGCCCGCACGGAGCGATCGCGCGTGCGTGCGGAAGGTGTTGGCGGTGACGAGGTCGGCGCCGGCATCGAGGGAGTCGGCGTGAACGGCGGCGAGGATATCGGGTGCATCACGGATGGCGCGGGCGGACCAGAGCGGGAGCGACACGTCGACGCCGCGCCGTTCGAGTTCGCTGCCCGTGGCGCCGTCGAGGAGTCGGATCGGCTCGGTCGGCGTCATTGGTCGGTCGGAGGATCAGGCGGATCGGATTCGACGCGGATGAGGGCGATTTCGGGCGGGCAGTTGATGCGGAGCGGGAACCACGCGCCGACGCCGGTCGTGACGTACAGGAAGCAGCCGTCGCGCTCGTAGAGGCCGACGCTGCGGCGGTGGGCCATGGCGAGGTTCGCGTCCGAGCCCCGGCGCAGCGCCACCTGGCCGCCGTGCGTGTGACCGGCGAGCGTGAGCGGGACGCCGAGTCCCGCGGCCTGGTCGAACGAGCGCGGATTGTGCGAGAGCAGGAGATCGACGGGCTCGTCGCCGCAGACCTGGTCGACCTGTCGGGCGCAGCGCATCGCGGACTTCGACCAGTCGACGCCGCCGACGCGCAGGCGCCGACCGTTCCAGACGAGTTCGGCGACCTCGTTGCGGAGGACGAGACATCCCGCGTCGGCGGCGATGCGGGCCAGCGTCTCGCCGCAGACGAGTTCGTCGTGATTGCCGAGGACGAAGGCGGCGCCGAGGGGTGCGCCGATCGACGCGGCCGCGCTGAACAGGGCTTCGGCGCCCGCGTGTTCGAGGTCGATCGCATCGCCGGTGATCGCGATGAGATCGGGTTCGAGGGCGGCGAGTTGTTCGATGACGACGAGGGCGCGATCGATCGGCAGGAGGTCGCCGAGGTGGAAGTCGCTGACGTGTCCGATCCGGAGCCCGCTGAGCGAGGCGGGCCAGTGCGGCGAGCGGACGGTCATCTCGCGGGTCTCGACGTCGCGGGCGAGATGACGATCGAGCAGACGGCCGCCGCTGAGGCGTGACGGTCCGACGGAGAAGATGAACCGTCGGACGCGGGCGCGCCGCAGCTTGTTGCGGGCCTGGCGTTCCTCGCGCGAGGAGCGGGGGTGCGGGGGTCGAGCGTCGGTCATCGCGTCAGAACCGGATCGAGGCGGCGAGGAAGAGGCCCTGAAGCCCGGCGTCGAACGTGAAGTCCTGGTCCTCGACGTCGAGTTCGAGGAGTCGGTACCCGAGCATCGCGCCGACGTTGGGCGTGACGTGCCAGGTGACGCCGGCGCGAACCTGCCACATAGATCCGCCGTCGCCGCCGAGGGCCGGGCCGAATCCGGCGCCGGCCTCGATCTCGAACATGTCGAGCCAGGGGACGGCGCCCTCGGGCCGGTACTGGAAGTCGGCCTGGAGACCGGCGTAAAGACCGAGCCACTCGCCGGCGCCGGAGCCCGTCGTCGCACCCGCGTCCGTCAGCGAGAGGTCGACGTCGATCCAGCGCACGCCGACGACCGGCGAGATGCGCAGATCGGTGACGAAGCGCCGCTCGGCGGTGACGTTGGCGCGGGCGGTCGCGAAGGGGCGCCAGTACGCGAAGGCGAGGTCGACGCCGTAGGAGGCGAGGTCGAGCGAGCCGCGGACCGTGGTGCCGGGCGTGAGCGTCGCGGCACCGAAGCTGGTCGCCGGGCCGGTGTACGGGCCGGTCCCGTCGGTCGAGAAGTCGAAGCCGGAGAACGTGAGCGCCCACCGCTCGCGTCGGCCGATGGTGAACTCGACGTTCGGCGACGCTTCGAGGCTGTCGATGCCGGCGTCGGCGTCGATGTCGAACGGAGCCGCGCCGGCGCCGAGCATCGTGCTGCCGCCGGCCCGCGGGAGCCAGACCCCGGCGACGAGCCGGAATTCGAGATCCCGGGTCGCGTGTTCGAGGAGATCGGGCGGCGCCGGATCGTCCTGCGCCGACGCGCCGGCGGTGACGAGAAGGAGCGAGACGAAGGCGAGCGTGCTACGCTGAGTCATGTCATGAACCTCGTGCGAATCCCCGCGCGAGCCGCGTTGCGAGCCGCGGCCGGACGGCGGCGTGACGTGCGTTCATCGTAGCAGCGCCGGCGACTTCGCCATGATCACCGGATGACCGATCCCACCGCAATCCATCCCGAGCCGCCGCCCGATCCGTCGCGGGTCGAACTCGCCGCCGCGGTGTGGGTGCATCGCGACGACCTGACGTACTCGTTCTCGCGCTCGTCGGGTCCGGGCGGGCAGTCGGTGAACAAGCTCAACACGCGGGCGGAGTTGCGGGTCGCGGTCGCGCGTCTGCGCGATCTGCCCGAAGCCGCGGCAACGCGCCTGCGCCGCCTCGCCGGCGCGCGTCTGAACGCGGACGACCAGCTCGTCATCGTCGCGGAGACGCACCGGTCGCAGTTGGGCAACCGGCGGGCCTGCGTCGAGCGGCTGGCGGACCTCGTCGCGCGGGCGCTCGTCGAACCGGTCGTCCGCAAGCGCAAACGTCCGTCGCGGGCGATGAAGGAACGACGGCTCGCCGGCAAGCGCGAGCGGTCCGAGAAGAAGTCGCGCCGACGGTGGCGGGCGGACGGCGGCGCCTGACGACCGACCGGTTCCACCGGTGCGGATCCGTCGATCCGATCGACGGATCGTCGCGTCCGGGAGCGGTTGGGAGGCGGGCGTGACGCCCCCAAAAACACGAAAAAACCGTTTGTCGCGCAGGGGCGACCAGTATCATGGAAGGGCCGCCGGCGCGGCTTTCCGGAGAACACAGAGAGGAGTAAGACCAAGGCTCGGGTTTTTGACTGGCGCGTGTCCAGTCACCGTTCGAAACGACGACTGATGACTCTCACCCTTGCTCGCGTTTCCTTGCCGTGGTACTGCACCAGGTTGCTCAAGCCGACGTGGCTTCTCTGTGTTCTTCGAACGGCCGCGACCGCGCTCCCGGAGATCGCGCACATCATGCCCGCATCGAACCCTCGACGCCCGTCGACGACACGCTTCGTCGCGGCGATCGCGATGATCGTCACGCTGATCGCCGTCGCGCCGACGCCCGTCACCGCCTCCCCCTGCGCCCACTGTCCGACCGATCTCGACGGCGACGGCAGCACGACCGCGGCCGACCTCGCGACCATGCTCGCGCAATGGGGCGCGTGCCCGAACTCCTGCGACGCCGACGTCGACGCGGACGGCGCCGTCGGCCCGACGGATCTCGCGGCTCTGCTCGCCGACTGGGGCGAGTGCGCCCTCTTCGACTTCGGCACGCCCTATCGCGATGACGAGTCGGCGCAGATCGGCTACGAGATGCTCGGACCGGCCGGGCCGCTCGCACTGCCGGAGATCACCTACGATCGCATCCTGTCCGATCTCGACGCGATTCGCGATGCCGCGCCGGCGCTGCTCACCGAGCCGCACACGCCGGCCTGGGCGCGGGACCGGCTCATCGTGAAGGTGCTCGACGGCGTGCCCGCGGCGGCGTACGAGTGTCTCAACGAGTTCTACCGCGTGGTCGATGCCCAGTTCCTGTTCACGTCGGGCGGCGGAACGTGGTGGGTGCTGACGTTCGCGGGCGACGTGAACGTCGAAGCGCTCGGCGGCATCTACGCCTCGCTCGACGAGATCGCCTTCGCCGAGCCGGACGCGCTCATCGGCGGCGAGAACCATTACGAGCCCGTCATGCTCGGCGGCGGCGTCTGGCGCTGGACGATCGACGACGGCTGGCACGACTGCTTCGACGGCTGCGACTGTCACCGCCAGTACACGTTCGAGGTCGACGCCCGCGGCAACGTCGTGCTGATCGACCTCGTCGAGTTCGGTCAGCCCTGGTGCGACTTCGGTCGATGACCTGCGCTGACCGATCGGCGTGATCGCAGTACCATGCGACCCATGCCCACGCTCACCTATCTCGGACATTCAGGGTTCCTCGTCACCGATGGAACGCACACGCTCGCGATCGATCCGTTCCTGACGGGCAATCCGCTCGCGACCACGGCGGCCGACGACCTCGCCCCCACGGCGATCGCCCTGACCCACGGGCACGACGATCACGTCGGCGACACGGTGTCGATCGCCCGCCGCACCGGCGCGACGGTCTACGGCGCGTTCGAACTCTGCGGCTACCTCGGCGAGTCGGGCGTCGACGCCTGTGAACCGATGAATCCCGGCGGACAGGTCGAGACGCCCTTCGGCTGGATCGCCCTCACGCAGGCCTTCCACTCGTCGAGCACCGGGCAGGGACGGTATCTCGGCCAGCCGTGCGGCGTCGTCGTGCACATCGGCGGCCGGACGATCTACCACTGCGGCGACACCGCGCTGTTCGGCGACATGGCGCTCATCGGCGAGCTCTACACGCCGGACGTCGCGTGCGTGCCGATCGGCGACCGGTTCACGATGGGGCCGCGTCTGGCGACTCGCGCGGCCGAGCTCATCGGCGCACCGGTCGCGATTCCGATCCACTACGACACCTGGCCGCCCATCGCCCAGGATCCGACGACGTTCGCGCCGCAGGGCGTGACGGTGCGGGTCATGCGTCCGGGAGAGTCGTGGTCGATGTGACCATCTCGCGGCGCAGCGCGACCGGGCGGGCGTACGTCGCCGATCGCCAGAGCCACTCCACGGGACCGAGCCGGAACGCGCGAAGCCAGAGCACGCTGAAGACGATCTGCCCGAGGTAGACCGCGAACACGAGCGCGATGAGCGTGGGTCGATCGAAGTCGGCGAATCGTCCGAGTCCCCACCAGTAGAAGATGAACGTCGCGACGACGGTCTGCCCGAGGTAGTTCGTGAGCGCCATGCGGCCGACGGCCGCGATGCCCCGCGCGAGCGGACGGGCGATGCCGGACTCCGCGAACATCGCCGCCGCGCCGAGATAGCCGAACGCGACGAACAGGCTGGCGAGATAGTGCGAGACCTCGGTGCCGGCGAAGACGACGGCGTCATCGGGCGCGGCCCATCGCGCGAGGGCGGCAAGGGCTTCGAGGGGGAGTCCGACGCTGAGTCCGAGGATCATGGTCCATCGCCGCCAGCGTCGGCCGCGGTCGGTGAAGAAGCCGGCCTTCATCATCGCCGCGCCGAGGCAGAAGAGTCCGAGGACGCGGAATCCGAATCCGTAGAAGATGCCGGCGAAGAGCAGCACGCTGAGCCAGGTGAGGGTTCGGAGGGTGATGGCGACGACGGCGGGACCGTCGCGATAGATGGCGGTTTCGACGAGACCGAAGTCGCCGCGGTCGACCTGGTAGTTGTGGTTGGCGAGTTCGTGGAAGAGTTCGGCGACGGTGGTGACGGGAGCCGCGGCTTCGGCGGGCGGCGCCGTCGCGGGCGGCCCGCCGCCGAGCGCGAGCACGAGCATGAACACGGAGAGCAGGCCGGCGCCGACGGCGAGCGACGCGAGGCCGACGATGACGAGCGTGCGGGGTCTCAGCGCGTGCATGGCGAGCAGGAGTGCGCCGGCGACGGCGTACATGAACAGGATGTCGCCGTACCACAGGAGGGTCGCGTGGGCGACGCCGATGATCGCGAGGGTGAGGAGTCGTCGGAGGTAGAGACCGGCGAACGGTCGTCCGGCGGCGCGGGCGCGATGGGCCTGGAGGACGAGTCCCATGCCGAAGAGCATGGAGAACATCGACATGAACTTGTATTCGCTGACGACCCAGACGAGGGATGCGACGAGTCGATCGGCGGTCGGCGCATGGGCGGCGACATGCATGTCGGCCATCGGCAGCGCGAAGAGCGCGATGTTGACGGTGAAGATGCCGAGGAGGGCGATGCCGCGGGCGACATCGAGGGCGACGATGCGTTGCGCCTCACCGACGGGTCCGAGGGCGGGCGTGGTTGCTTCGGTCGACACGATGTCACTCCGGGTCGGGCCGGCGGAAGGGGCCACCTCCGGAGTGTACGTTCTGAATCGTCTCGACGGCGCCGACGATCGGCGCTCAGGCGGGACCGACATCGCGAGCGGACGCGATGATGCCCGTGACCTCGCTGCCGGTGCGGACCGGCTGGAGGACGGTGTGGTAGCGACGATGGCCCTCGGTCCCGGTGCCGCTCGCGCAGAAGTCGCACGGCGAGCCGGACTCGATGACCTGGATGATCGCCTTGCGCACGAGTTCCTGCTCGGGCACGTCGACCCAGTCGAGCATCATCGTTCCGACGAGGTCGGGTGTGCCGTCGTCGGAGTGGTTCGCATAGGTGATGCGTCCCTCCCGATCGACGCTCATGATGAGGTCGGGCGCGTGTTCGAGGATGAAGCCGGGATCGGTCGGCCCGGATCGGCGCGGGGCGTCGCTGCGCGTCGCCGCCGCCCGTCGGGCGAACAACTCGAACCGGCTCGAGACGTTGAGCGCCCGGTAGAGCGCCCGGACATGATTATGCACGGTATGCGGGCTGAGGCACATCCTGGCCGCGATCTCCTTTTCGGCGAGACCGGCCAGCAGATGGTCGAGCACTTCCCGCTGTCGCGGTGTCAGACCCTCATTCACAAAGACCCCCGTGGTGTTCGTGGACGCCGGCATGGCAGAGACTCCCGTCATCGTGGACGCGGAACAGACCGAACGATCGTGGTTCGGCGGGCCCGAGGAAACATACACGTCTCCCCAGATGACGCCAATGCTAGCCCGCTCGCACGTCCGATTACGGGCGAATCACTCGAATTAGTCCACGGAGGTCATCTCGGCGCCCGATTTGCACCCGATCAGATTCCGTACGGACGGATTCACCACGGAGGCACGGAGGACACGGAGGATTCATGCAGGGTTCGGATCGTGGCGTCGGGCGCGTGCGATCGTTCGGAGCGCGCGCGATGCGCGATCCGGAAACCATTGGATCGTCTCCGTGCTCTTCGTGTCTCCGTGGTGCACCGTCCGAATTCGCCACGGAGGCACGGTCGATCAGTCGGTGACCTTGGCGATCTGCCAGTATTCGAGTTCGATCGGCGCCTGTCGTCCGAAGATGGTGACGAGGACCCGGACGAGTCCCTTGTCGGGCATGAGTTCGTCGACGGTGCCTTCGTAGCTCTCGAACGGTCCTTCCTTGATGAGGACGTGATCGCCGGGCGTGAACTCCATCTTGACGGCGGGCGATTCGTCCGGTCGCCGGGAGTCGAAGAGCATCTTCTCGACTTCGTGCGGCGCCATCGGCGTGGGATGTCCGGCGGTGCCGACGAAGTCGCCGACGCCGGTGGTCTCCTTGATGAGGAAGAAGACATCCTGGGGAATGCGACCGTCGGCTTCGAGGGCCATCTCGACGAAGACGTACCCCGGATAGAGCTTGGTCTCGGTGATGCGGGTCTTGCCGGCCTTCAGGCTCTTCGTCTTCTCCGTCGGGACCATGATGCGACCGACGAGGTGATCGAGCCCTTCGATCTGGACCTTCTTGAGGAGGGTGTCGCGAACGTATCCCTCCTTGTTCGACGCGACGCGCAGCACGAACCAGTCCATGCCCGGGCGATACATCGGGATGTCGACCGCGGGATCGAACGCCTCCTCGCCGTCGGCATCGACGGTGGTCGCGGCGGCGGCGGCGGCGGCGGCGGTGCCCCGGAGTTCCTCGAGGCTCGCGATCGGCTTGGAGGTCGCGACGCCGTGATCCTTCAACGTCGGACCGGCGGCGGCCTTCGCCCGGGAGAGCTGTCGGCGCGGCGAGGACGCCGACTCGGCGGCGTCGTCGCGTTCGGGTCCGACATCGCCCGGATCGGGAGTGACGTCGGCGACTTCGTTCTGATTCTGATCTTCGACGGACATGGCGACTCCTGGGGGCGTTCGATCCCGGACTCTCCCGGACTCCGGCGTCCCTGGCCCGGGCTTCCCGACTCAGGCGTCCCGGAACTCAGGCTTCGAGGACGCGCAGGAACCGGAAGATGGTGATGAAGAGGAGGTCGAACGCCTGCGTCCACAGGGCGATGTAGATCGCAAGCATGATCACGACCCAGGTCATTCCCATGATCTCGCGTCGGGTCGACCAGTTCACCTTCTTCATCTCGCCTTCGGTCGCGATCATGAAGTCGACGACGCGCCGGTTGACGCCGATGAGGTAGTACCCGAGGAGGCCGAACGCGCCCATCCAGATCACCGCAGCGCTCGCCGAGATGTAGATCGGAGGCGTGTCGCCGATGCGGATGCCCTTGACGATGTCCCAGAGCCAGATGGCGCCCATGCCGACGAGAATGGCGGCGGCCGCCGCGGACATCAGACGGGTCCAGTAGCCCTGTCCTCTCTTGTAGATCGTCGCCATGGCGTGCAGGCTCTCCGCGGGCTCGAGGGAAGCGGCGGGCGTTCAGCGCGATCGCGGGCTTCGCGGGCCGCCGGTCGGATGATTCGGCATCGTTCCGTCGCGACGGCGGCGGAACGGGATCGAATCGGTGGGAACACGCCAGGAGTGACTCGAACACTCAACCTGCGGATTTGGAATCCGCTGCTCTGCCAATTGAGCTACTGGCGTAGCCGGACGGACCCGCGCGGGCCGGGCCCGGCACGTCTACTTGCGCTTGATCTTATGCAGGGTGTGCTTGCGAAGTCGCGGGCAGAACTTCCTGAGTCCGGCCTTGATCTTGTCGTCGATGCCACCCTTCACGCGGATGTTCGTGCGGTAGTTCAGGTCGCCGGACTCGGTGCACTGGAGCCACACGAACTCGCGATCGGTTGCCTTCTTGGCCATGGTGACGGGCCTCCGCCCGCCGACGGTGCGGCGGGATCAAGCGGCGATCCCGGCGCCGGGGGAACCGGCGCCGGGACCGCGATGTCGGGAACTTACTTGATGACCTTGGACACGACGCCGGAGCCGACGGTGCGTCCACCCTCGCGGACGGCGAAGCGGAGGCCTTCCTCCATGGCGATCGGCTTGTCCTTGAGGTCGATCTTCATCGTGATGTTGTCGCCGGGCATGCACATCTCGGCGCCGCCC
>JAGQOI010000525.1 GCA_020427625.1 Phycisphaerales bacterium
AGCCCGCGTCCGCGGCGATCTCACGCATGCGGGCCGAAGGACCCGTGCCGAGGAGCACCAGTTCCACGCCGGGGTCCAGCCGACGCAGGGCCTCGCCCGCCTCCGGGCGGCACGTCGCGATCTGCGCATCATCGACGGCGATGCGGCCGATCGGACCCGCGACGTCCGGACGCGCGAGACGCCCCAGCGCGTCATAGATCGAATCCGCCCGCTCCGCGCCGCGCCACTCCGCCGGCAGACGGTCCGACGTCCGCTCCGATGCCATGACGAGCATCGATCGCCGGCGCGATGATCGGATGGTGTCCGTCGCACTCATGCGGAGTTCGTCCTCGAAGGAGCGTGCAGGAGCATGTCGAGTTCCTCGGTCGTCACCGTCGAGGGGTCGATCTCGCGTCGACGGTCGCGGGCCGCGCGGACCGGCGGCGCCTCCGTCCGGGTCGGACAGGTCAGGACGCGAACCTCACCGTCCGCGCCCCGGACCCAGAGGTCGGTCGCCAGGCCGTACCGGTGGGCCGCCTCGAGCAGCATCTCGATCTCGCGGGAGGCCGTCGGTCCGTCGATGAGCAGCCCGACGCGCTCGGGATGTTCGAGGTCCGCGGCACGGCGCGACGCCCGGGCCCGGTCGAGCAGGCAGAGTTGGGCCATCGCCGTGACGGGATGCGCGGCTTCGATGAGACGCCACCCGCGCTCGGCCGCGAGGGCGCGGACGCTCGCCAGCCGGTCGTCTCCGACCCGGCGCGTCAGCACGACGCAGGGGGATGGCACGCCAACGGGAGGAAGCATCTCGATCGTCGCTCCGGCTTCGGGGTGCACACAGTGTATCACGTCGAATCCACCCGGCCGCATGGCTTTCCGTCGATCCGGTACCCGCGCGACCGCCGTTCGGTCACGCCACCTCAAGTGTCCGAATCAGATGGCCTTCACCCAAGAAGAGATCGTGCGATTATCGCCGCCGCCGGTTCGGTCGGCCGGGCGACCAGGCGCGACCGGATCGCCGCGAGCGGGCCCGGCGCGTCGGTCGCCGCGTCCGGTGCGAGCAGCGGCCCCAGCATGCCGGCCATTGCCGCCGCGTTGCGCGTCGCGTCGATCTCGTCGTCCATGAGCAACGCCAGGTCACGCTCGACGTACGGCCAGGCGTTCAGACGCTGATGCTGGTCGGCGTGATACGGGTACGGCATGAAGACCGTCGGAACCGCGTTGGCGATGGCCTCCGCGACCGAGTTCGCGCCCGCGCGGCTGATCGCCAGCGATGCCGCGCCCCACGCCCGACCCATCGCGTCCACGAACGGCTCGACCCGGGCCCGAACGCCCGCCTCCGCGTACGCGGCCCGGAGTTCGGCATCGTGACCCGCGCCCGAGAGATGCAGCACCTGCCAGTCCGAGAACAGGCCGCCGTGTCCAGACAGGAGCGCCGTCATCATCCGGTTGATGCTCTCGGCGCCCTGCGATGCGCCGGTGACGAGCAGCGTGGGTCGATCGGGATCGAGACCGAACGACGCGCGGCACGCCTCGGGCGGATCCGACGCGATCGCCGCCCGACGAACCGGCATGCCCGTGATCATCGACGCGAAGTCCGGCGTCGCCGGCGTCGGCACCGCCGAGAGCACCGTCGAGGCACGATGCGCGATCCAGCGATTCGCCCGGCCGGGCACGGCGTCGAGATTGACGAGGGTGATCGGACATCGCACCGACCGTGCCGCCGCGGCCGCCGGCGCGGCCACGAACCCGCCCAGCGCGACGACCCGCGTCACGCCGTGCCGCCGGATCTCGGCGGCGATCACGCGGCGTGCCCGCCGGAACCGGATCGCGAACCGGACGAACCGATCGGGCCGCACCGACAGCGGGAGGGCGGCGACGGGCAGGAAGGGCACGCCCGCGCGGGAGAGCATGTGGGCATCGACAGGACGATCCGAGCACACCGCCCGACAGGTCGCCGCAGGATCGAGATCCCGGATCGCCTCGATGATCGCCAGCCCGGGCGCGATGTGTCCGCCCGATCCGCCCCCGGCGAACAGGATGCTCGTCGGCGCGGCGTCGGCGTCGGCGCGGGATGGTGGCGTCATGACGTCAGGCGCCCTGGAGCGTCGCGGCCGGGAGGTTCGCGTCTTCGGTCACGTCGTCGACGGCCTCGCCGTTCGCGCGGTCCATCGCGATGAGGAGTCCGACGGAGAACGCCGTGAGCACCCACCCGGTGCCGCCCGCCGACAGGAGGGGCAGGGCGATCCCCTTCGTCGGCGCGAGGCCGGTCACGACGAGCAGGTTGATCGATGCCTGGAGCCCGATCGTCAACGTGATGCCGAGGGCGAGCAGGCGCCGGAACGGCGTCGTCGAGGCGGCGATGATCCGCATCGCACAGAACAGGATGCCCGCGTACAGGCACATGAGCACCGCCGCGCCGACCAGGCCGAGTTCCTCGCAGACGATCGCGAACAGGAAGTCGGTCGTGTCCTCGGGCAGGTAGCCGAACTTCTGGACGCTGTTGCCGAGACCCCGACCCGCCAGCCCGCCGCCGGAGACGGACTGCATCGACTGGATGACGTGATAGCTCCGGCCGGTCGCGTCGGCGTACGGATTCCACACCGACGTGATCCGGTGCAGGCGGTAGGGACTCATGATGATCGCGGCGGTCACGAGGGCGATCGCGGCCGGCCCGCCGAGCAGCGCGACGTGCCGCGCCCGACATCCGCCCGCCAGCAGCATCGCGACGCCGACGGCGCTGATGAGCAGCGACGTCCCGAGGTCCTCGGTGAAGTTCAGCAGGAAGACGAGCCCGATGAGGACGAGGGGCGGGATCAGCCCGCGCCCGAAGCGGTGAAGCGACCCGGCATGACGGGCGCACCACCAGGCGAGGATGATCGGCACTCCCCATTTTGCGATCTCGCTCGCCTGGAATCGCAGCGGTCCGAAGCCGACCCAGCGGTTGGCGCCGTTCACCGTCACGCCGATCCCCGGAACGTACGCCGCGATCGCCGTCACCACGATCGCGAGAATGAGCCACGGGATCGCCGAGCGACCGCCTCGCGCCGTGAAGAGGCGGTCGACGGGCAGACAGGCGCCGGTGATGAGCGCGGCGATCGACAGCACGGCGAGCACGGTGTGCTTGCTCAGCAGGACGTCTTCGACGGTGATGCGCTGGGCGGGATCGACGCTCAGACCCGCCGAGTTGACCATGACGATGCCGTAGACCATCAACGCGATGACGAGCAGGGCCAGGGCATGTCCGGGGCGCAGCATGACCCATCTATCGGCGTCGACGCGCCTCGGACGATGGATTTTCGCGCGAGGGACCTACCGGTCGTCGGCCGACGCGAGCGAAGGGCCGCGATGACCCGCGAACACCTCGACGTCCACCTGCGTCCACGAGTCGCCGTGACGAATCGTCGTCGGCGCGATGATCGGCGCACGCTGCGCC
>JAGQOI010000526.1 GCA_020427625.1 Phycisphaerales bacterium
ACGGCGGTCGGCGACGAGGGCGGCTTCGCGCCGAACCTCGCCGACAACGAGGACGCGCTGCGCGTCATCGAGGAGGCGGTCGACAAGGCCGGGTACTCGTTCGGACACCAGATCTTCATCGCGCTCGATCCCGCGACGAGCGAACTCGCCAATGCCGCGCGGGCGAAGGGGAAGGACGGCTACTGCTTCTTCTCCAGCGCCCCCGATCGCGTGATCTCCAGCGACGCGCTCATCGAACTCTGGGCCGACTGGTGCGATCGCTACCCGATCCGCTCGATCGAGGACGGGCTCGCCGAGGACGACTGGGACGGCTGGGCGAAGCTCACCGCCCGGCTCGGCGATCGCGTGCAGCTCGTCGGCGACGACCTGTTCGTGACGAACCCGAAGTTCCTCCAGCGCGGCCTCGACGAGCGCTGCGCGAACTCGATCCTCGTCAAGGTCAACCAGATCGGCACCCTCAGCGAGACGTTCGACGCCGTCAACCTCGCCCAGCGCAACCGGTACTCCGCCGTCCTCAGCCACCGCTCCGGCGAGACCGAGGACACGACGATCGCCGATCTCGCCGTCGCGACGAACTGCGGCCAGATCAAGACCGGCGCGCCGTGCCGCAGCGATCGCAACGCGAAGTACAACCAGTTGCTCCGCATCGCCGAGGACCTCGGCGAGACCGGCATCTACGGCGGCGGCCTGTGGAACAAGGCCGAGCGCACCACGACCATGGTGTGACGGTGGCGATGGTGTGACGGACCGCGATCAGGCGCCGGAGCGTTTGTCGAAGATCGCCGATGATCCGCCGACGCTCGCGCCCTTGCGGAGCATGCCGACGTCGGTGATGCGTTCCCAGGCGCTCGCGGCGTTGCCCTGCGAGTACTCGATGCCGATCGACCGTCGGTTCCACGCCCGCGCGACGGTCACCGTCGTGCCGCTGCCGAGGAACGGGTCGAGCACGAGGTCGCCTTCGTCGGAGCACGCGAGGATGACGCGTTCGAGGTAGACCTCGGGGATCTGGTTGTGGTGGTTGTGGCGGCGTTCCTTGTTGTTGCCCTGGATGCGTCCCCAGTACTTCCCGTACCAGACGTCCATCGGCACGCGCATGCCCTTGTTCTCGCCCTTCGCCATCGTGCGCGGATCGCGGTAGATGCTCGCGCGATCGGACTGCTCGAGGACCGCGTCGGGATTCCACGTGCGGGCGTCGGGGTCCTTCGCGAAGTAGAGGGCGTGGACCTTGCTCATGATGAACGACGAGTTGCGGTTCTGGCCGAAGCGGAAGTGCCAGACGCACCAGTTGATCATCGTGAGCCCGCGTCGCTTGAGGTGGACGACGATCTCGGCCGCGGTGTCGTCGGGGATGTTGACCCAGAGCGCGCCGGTGGGCGTGAGGGCGTCGATGCATCCGTCGAGCCACTCGAAGGTGAAGCGCTCGTACGCCGCGCGGGCCATGCCGTCGTTCCATTCCTCGTACGGCACGTCCCAGTTGAACGGCGGGTCGGCGAAGATGAGGTCGACGGAGCCGCGGTCGGGCAGGTTGGCGAGGACGTCGCGACAGTCGCCGACGTAGACGCGGGTGTCGGGTCCGGTCGCGTGATGGGTCGGCCGCAGGTCGTCGAGCACGGGTGGCTCATGGGGCGTCGCGATGTCGCCGTAGAGTCGGATGTCCGCCTCCGCGAGCGCCGCCGCGGCACGTCGCTGCACCTGCGTCGCGCCCTTGGGCATGGCATATCCGCCGGGTCGATCGAAGTCGGTGTTCTTCCGTTCGGCCATGTCGCCAAGGGTACCACCCGCCGGCGGCGGGCGCAAGCCGAGTGTTGACCCTGACTTCTCCGCGATTACCATGCCCCCGCCGGGCTGGTAGCTCAGCGGTCCAGAGCAATCGACTCATAATCGATCAGACGTCGGTTCGAATCCGACCCAGCCCATTGGACCGTGTCGCCCCTCAGCACGATCCCCACGCCGCGAGAAGGGCGGCGAGGTCGCTGGCGCCGACCGTGCCGTCGCCGTCGAGATCCTCGGGACAGGATGCACACGCGCCCCAGGCCGCGAGCAAGGCGGCGAGGTCCGGCGCGGCGACGTCGCCGGAGCCGTCGAAGTCCGCCGGGCACCGGTCGCCGCTCAGCGTCAGACAGATGTTGTCGGCGAACGCATCCGTCGACAAGCCGACGCTGCGCGTCATCGTGATCCGGATCTCGACGCTCCGCGTGCCCGCCGGGACCGTCAACGTGTCGCTGAACAGATCCCAGTCGAAGACGTTCGGAGGCGACGACGCGTCCACGAACGACAGACTCGCCAGGGCCGCGCCGTTCGCCGCCTTGAACGCGAACGAGCAGACGACGGAATCGACCGCGCCCCCGCCGAGGCTCCGCGCCTGCAACGCGCCCGACACGTCCGCCGTGATCCGCCCCGCGTCGATCGCCGCGGCCTGCGCGCTCACGTCGATCGACTGCAGGCACGATTCCGTCTCCGGTCCCAGACTGCCCGTGAAGACGAAGCGGCCGAGCGAATACCCGCCCGGCAGACCGAGCGTTCCGCTCGACGCCACCGTCGCGATCTCGATCTGATCGTCCGGCGTCCACCCGTCCATCGTGCCGACTTCCGCATCGCCGTTGAAGACGAGACACTCGTCTTCGCCGGCCGCGGCCGCGCCGGACGACGGGAGGAGCAGCAGAGCGCCGATGCCGATCGCCGCCATCATCGGTTTCGGGAACGGTCTCGTGACTCGCTTCATAGTTGATCCCCGCATCTGTTTGACGGCATGATCGTGCACGTCTCCGATCCAGCGTACCGGGGACCGGGTCTCGGACCAAGCCTTTTCGGCGATTCGATCGAATGCCTCAGACCACGAGGTCCATCACGCGGCACGCACGACCGAGCACCGCCTCGTGACGCACGTCCAGCCAACGCTCCAGCAGCGTCGCGTACACGTCGCGGAAATCCGTCGTATGACGCACGTCGCCGTCGTCGAGATCCCCGAGGTTCGGGACGCCGCCGTGAATGCCGACGCGGGCGCGGTCGCCGAGGACGAACATCGGCGCGGCCGCGCCGTGATCCGTGCCCTGGCTCCCGTTCTCCTTCACCCGACGCCCGAATTCGCTGAACGTCATCGTCAACACCCGTTGCGACAGGCCGCGGGCGCGCAGGTCGCGCTGGAAT
>JAGQOI010000527.1 GCA_020427625.1 Phycisphaerales bacterium
CTCGTACGCGACGATGTCCGGCACGCCGTCGCCGTCGACGTCTCCGACGGCGCATCCCGCGGCCGTCGCGCCGAGCGGCCGCGCTGCGCCGACCGGCACGAGACGCCCCGACCCGTCGTTGCGCAACACCTGGAGGCCGCCCCCGTCGGTCCCGACCGGGCTGCATCCGACGACGACGTCGAGATCCCCATCGCCGTCGAGGTCGGCGAGGACCGGCGTCTCGGCGATCGACCCCACGCTCACGGGCGGCGCGGCGGCGACGAACCGCATCGGCGCCGACGCCTCCCCGCGCAGGGTCACGCCGATCATCCCGAGTCCCGCGACCGAACCGATCCCGATCATCCACGTGCGCATCGACATGTCAATGGTGCTCCGTATCGTCGGGGGGCGTGCACCGACGATGCCCGAGTCTGCCATGCGTCGCCCGCGGGATCACGCCGAAAACGCCGAACGGCGCGTCTTGGCACCCGAACGGCGCGCGATCACGGCGCCGCGAGCCGCTCCTCGAGTGCACCTCGCCGGCGCCGGCTCAGCGGCAGGCGGTCGCCGCGGTCCAGCGTGACCTCGCCGTCGCGGCTCGCGCCACCCGACACGTCGCGCACGCGGGCGACGTTGACGAGCGTCGATCGGTGCGTCCGCACGAAGCCGTGTTCGTCGAGCATCGTCTCGAGCGCCGCGAGCCCGTGCCGCACGCGGATCTCGCCGTCGTCCGTGTGCAGCGTCGCGCCGCACGACGCCGGCTCGATCCAGGCGATCCGGTCGACCGGCAGATGCACGCGTCCGGACGGCGCGTCCAGCGTGATGCGTGCCGCGGACGGTCGCCCGGCCGATCGCGCCTCGATGCCGGCGATCGTGGACGCGAGTCGTTCGCGGGTCTCGAGCAGGGATCCGACGAGCACGATCGCCCAGTACGCCAGCGCGCCGAGGACGATGAACTGCGGCGCGGACTTGTAGATCGCATCGCCGAAGAACGTCCACCGCACCGGGCTCGGATGGAACGCATGGCGCACCGGCGCCGCGATCCCCAGGAACAGCACGCCGAAGATCGCCGAGCCGAGGAGATGCGCGATCACCCGCCACCCCCACTCGCGCCCGAGCGGGCGGCGGCGTACGAGACGGAGCAGCAGCGGCGTCGCGGGCACGAGCAGCAGCCACGACGGCGCCTGGTAGAGCAGCGTCGCGATCCACGACATCGCCTTGGGCGTCCCGCGCAACTCGGCCCATTGCTGCGTCGCGACGAGCAGCGCGCAGGCGCCCCACACGAGCGTCGCCGCCACCCACGGCGCGGCCCGTTCGAAGCGGACCGGCTTCACGACGCCTCTCCCCGGAGCGCGTCCGCCAGCACCTCGATCGGGTGCCGCAGGTCGACGCCGTCGATGCGCTTCACCTGGCTTCGACAGGAGTATCCGGTCGCGAGATGCTCCAGGTCCGACCCGCCGAGGTGCCGCGCCCAACTCCGCGCGTAGATCCCGCGCGACTGCTCGACATGATCGCGTTCGTGCCCGTACGCGCCGCACATGCCGCAGCATCCCGCATCGACGACCTCCACCGGCGCGCCGAGGCGCGCGCAGGCGTCCGCCCATTGGCGCATCGACGTCGGCGTGAGCGCGCGCTCGGTGCAGTGCATGAACAGCCGTCGCATCGGCGCCGCGTCAACCGGTCGCGCCGGGCGGCCGGCGAGTGCCTCGCCGAGCCACTCCTGGACCATCAGCACGCGGAATCCCGGATCCGCGCCGAGGGCGCGCCGATACTCGTCGCGATAGGTGAGCGTGACCGCGGGATCGATGCCGACGAGCGTCGCGCCGGTCGCCGCCGCCGCCCGCAGGCGAGGCACGTTGCGCCGCACGATCGTCCGGAACCGGCGGGTGAACCCCTTCACGTGCATCGACTTGCCGTTCACGAAGTACGGCATGAGCATCGCCTCGAACCCGAGGGCGCGGATGACCGCGATCAGCGCGACGACGACCTGCGGCGTGTAGAACGTGCTGAAGGCATCGGGCACGATGACGACCGAGTTCGCACTCAGCGCGCCGACGTCGTACCGCCGCGCGGGATCATCGCGCAGCCGAGCCGCGAGCGTCGGCGTCGCGAGCACCGGCGCATCCACGAGACCGACCAGACGCGCCGGCGCAAGGTGCGTGAGGACGTTGGCGAGCCCCGCGACACGAGCCGCCCGCGGCAGCGCCGACTCGATGCCGGCGACGAGTCGATCCCGCAGCGGTCGCGGATACCGATCGTGATAGGCCTGGAGGAACTCCGCCCGGAAGTCCGGCACATCGACCTTGACGGGACACTGCCCGGCGCAGGCCTTGCACGCGAGACAGCCGCGCATCGCGTCGAGGACCTCGTGCGAGAAATCCGGCTCGCGACGCCAGGCATTGAGGCGACGGCGCAGGAACCCGCCTCGCGCCGGCGCGTCGGGATCGAACGTCGCGTCGGCGTTGGAGAGCAGGCGCAGCCACTCGCGCATCAGCGCGGCTCGTCCCTTCGGCGTGTGCCGCCGATCCCGCGTCTCCTTCCACGACGGGCACATGACGACGTCGGCATGGTCGTTGTGACACTGTCCGTTGCCGTTGCAGCGGACGGCATCGTCGAAGCGTTCGAGCAGCGGCGGCGTGATCTGTCGGTCGAAGCGGCCGCGCATCTCGGTGTCGATCGTGAGCAGCGTCGCGGTGCTGTTCGTCGGCGTCGCGATCTTGCCCGGGTTGAGTTGCCCGCGCGGATCGAACGCCGCCTTGACCTCGCGCATGGCGCCGTAGATGACGTCGCCGAAGAACATCGGGTTGTATTCGCCGCGCACGCCCTTGCCGTGCTCGCCCCAGATGATGCCGCCGTAGCGACGGACGAGTCGGGCGACGGCGTCGCTGATCCGCCGCACCGCGTCCGCGTCGCGTTCGTCCTTCAGGTCGAGGGCCGGCCGCACGTGCAGGCAGCCGACGTCGACGTGTCCGAACATGCCGTAGGTGAATCCCGCGTCATCGAGGATGGCGCGGAACTCGCGCACGAAGTCGCGCAGACGCTCGGGCGGGACGACGGTGTCCTCGACGAACGCGATCGGCTTGCGGCGACCGGGCAGGTTGCCGAGCAGGCCGACGGAGCGCTTGCGCAGCGTCCAGAACGCGTTGATCTGCTTCGCGTCGCGCATGACGGTCGCGCCCGACGGCGCGTCCGGTCCCGTCATCGCGTCGATCGATGCGACGAGGGCCGCGACCCGCGCGTCGATGGTCGGTGCATCGTCGCCGGCGTACTCCACGAGGTTGATCGCCCGCACCTCCGCCGCGCCGCCGTCGTCGTCGAGGATCGACGCGACGGGCAGGTACGCC
>JAGQOI010000528.1 GCA_020427625.1 Phycisphaerales bacterium
CACTCCTGAACCGCGCCGGTCGTCAGACTTCGACCAGGCCTTCGGCGATCGCGAACCGCACGAGAGCCGCGCGATCGTGAAGATCCAGCTTCTCCATGATCTTCTCGCGATGCCCGTCCACCGTCTTCGGACTGCGGCTCAGCGCGCGGGCGATCTCGGAACGCGACAGCCCGCGACCGATCAGGCGGAGGACCTCCTGCTCGCGCGGACTGAGGGAATCGAGGCGGGTCGTGGGCGGCGTCGTCGCGCGGCCGCGCCCGGCGGGCGTGGGTCGACATCGTTCCTGGACGCTCGGTCCGAACGCGAGTCGTCCGTTCGCGACGTCGCGGACGCCGGCGATGATCTCATCGGGTTCGTCGGACTTGGAGAAGTAGCCCCAGGCGCCGGCCTCGACGGCGGCGGCGAGGTAGTGATCGCGGACGAACGCGCTGAGGAACACGACGCGCACGTCCGGCAGCATGCGGTGCAGATCGCCGGCGATCTCGAACACGTCGGCGCCGGGCATCTCGATGTCGAGCAGGACGACCGTGGGCCGGAGCCGCCGCGCCTCGGCGATGAGGTCGTCGGCGGTCGGCAGGCGTCCGACGAACTCGAAGTCCGGCTCCATCTCGAGGCGCGCCCGCAGGCCCTCCACCATGAACGCGTGATCGTCGACACACAGGACCCTGATGCGGCGCACGGACATGGCGAGTTCCCTTCCCTGTCGAGTTCGTGATCCAGTATCGCACGGGATGCGGATCGAGCGAGCCGAATCCCGGCGAACGGCGACGACCCGTGTCCGAAGCCGCCGTCAGGTGATGTGATCGGACAGGCCGATGGCGAGCCGCGTCGCTTCGAAGGCGACGTGGATCGCCTCGACGAGCTGTGCCGCGGTCGGCCCGCGCCCGACCAGCGAGTCGTACAGCGGGACCGAATCGCCACGCACCATGAGATCGACCCGCACCTCGATTCCGGCATCCGCGTCGCGCCGCCGCGAGGCGATGTCGATGCGACACGCGGCGACCCGCCTGGTCATCGCCGCGAGATGCCTCGCCGCCTGCCAGCAGACCGACTGCGTCTCGTCGGTGACCTGCACGTCATGAAACACCAGTTGGACAGGTACATCGGTCATTGATCGGACCATCCCCGACCACCATGGAACGCATCGCTCCTCACACCCCCATCATCCCGTCGACCCGGCCGCGCCGACACGGGGAATCGACCCCGTTCTGCCCGTTCAGAGAGCGGCGGGACGATCGGGCGCGAAGCGGTCGACGGCCTCGCCGAGCCGCGCGCGGACGGTATCGAACGGCGCGGCCTTCTCGATGCGCAACACGCGGTCGGGCAGCGCCAGGCCGGGCGTGGGATCACAGCAGACGACGACATGATCCGGCATCGCGGCGAACGCTGCCAGGGCGTCGGCGCGGGCGGGCGTCCCGTCGCAGATCCACAGGGCGGTCGTCGCCGGATCGGCCTCGTCGGCCCGTCGCGCCGTGATGCCGGCGGCGCGGAGGACGACGCCGACGAGACCGGCGAACCGATCATCGGCCACGGTGATGACGGCATCGAGGACGGCGCGGCCCGCGTGCGGATCATGCGCGACGGCGGGCACCTCGAGCACGACGGTGGTTCCCGCTCCGGGTTCCGACTCGATCGACACGGTTCCGCCGACGCCGCCGACGATGCCGTTGACGATGGAGAGCCCGAGTCCGGTGCCGAGTCCGCGTTTCTTCGTCGTGAAGAATGCGTCGAGTGCGTGCCGTCGAACCTCGGGCGTCATGCCGACGCCGTCGTCGGTCACGGCGACGCGGACATGTCCGTCGGCGGCGTCGGCCCAGACGCGCACGGTGCCGGAGGCGGACACCGCGTCCGAAGCGTTGACGAGCAGGTTGAGCACGGCCTGGGTCAGTTGATGCGGCGCGATCGCGGCCTCGGGCATGGCGTGGGGAATGGAGGCGACGAGGCGCACGCCGGACGGCAGGCTCTGCGCGAGCAGCGGGCCGTGACGATCCCACCAGTCGGCGACGTCGGTCGTCGGCGCGGAGGCGTCGGGATCGTCGGGATCGAGGGCGAGCAGATGCAGGCTCCCGGTGAGCTTGAGCATGTACCGCACGGACCGGTGGATGGCGTCGAGGTGTTCGCGCATCGCCTCGGGTTGATCCATGGACTCGATGATCGCGAGGTGCGTGCGGACCGGCAGGAGGACGTTGCTGATGTCGTGCCCGAGTCCCGCGGCGAGCGATCCGACGGAGGCGAGACGATCGGCCTTGTGCAGACGCTCCTCGGCGCGCTTGCGGCTCGTGATGTCGCGCACGACGCCGACATAGATGTGCATGTGGTCGACTTCGCTGACGGAGAGTTCCATCGGGAAGGTCGTCCCGTCGCGCCGGAGCCCGGCGACCTCGCGCGTCATGCCGACGACCGGCGCGTGTCCGGTCGCCGCCGCCCGCGCGAGATAGCCGTCGTGCGCCTCGCGATACGGCGAGGGCATGAGCATCGAGACGTTGTTTCCGATGAGGTCCGCTGCGGGATACCCGAAGAGGCGCTCCGTCGCGCCGTTGACGCTCTCGATCAGGCCGCGCCGATTGATCGTGATGATCCCGTCCAGGGCCGTGTCGAAGATGGCCCGGATGCGGGCCTCGCGTTCGTAGAGGGCGCGATCCGCGTGCTTCCGGTCGGTGATGTCACGGCCGATCGTGAGACTGCCGACGACGGTTCCGTCCGGCGCGAGCATCGGCGACAGGCTCAGCGCGACGTCGACGGTCGCGCCGTCCCGCGTGAGCCGCCGGGTCTCGAGGTGCTCGATGTACTCGCCGCGGGCGACGCGCCCGAGCAGTTCGGCCGGCTCGTCCTCGTGCGTCTCCGGCAGGAGCATGTTGAGGCGCCGTCCGATCGCTTCCGGCGCGGGGATGCCGAAGAGGCGGGCGGCGCCGCGGCTCCAGATGGTCACCGTGCCGTCGTTGGATCGTCCGATGATCGCATGGTCGGACGACTCGATGATGCTCGCCGGTGCGACCGATGGATCGTGCCGGGTCGGATCGGATGAGTCCGCGGGAGATGTGGGCATTCGGCCAGGTGTCCTCTCGTGCCGTCATCGTCTCACACGACATCATCATATGACCGGACCCGGCCGATGCACCCGTCCGGCGGGAGACGCGCCCGGTCGATCGGGCGAGGAACGCCCTCGAAAGTCGGGCCGGATCCCGTATACTCGGGATCGGGTCATGCCGACGGTGGAATCGGTGTGCGAATCGGGCCGGATCGGGGACGGCCGCCCTTGGGGTGCGCGATGTCTTCACCGTCCCTGCCGACCGATCGCGTTGCGGGCGCCGCCGAGCGCGTCGACGACTGGCTGGACTGCGTCTCGATCGATCGGATCATGAGCCAGTTGCCGGCGACGATCTGGACGGTCGACACCGACCTCCGGGTGCGGGCGAGCGTCGGCGAGGGTCTGCGGCGGCTCGGGCTCCCGAACCATCACACCGTCGGGCGGACGCTGTTCGAGCACTTCGACACGACGGACCCGGCGCATCCGGTGATCGCGGCCCACCGTCGCGCCCTCGCGGGCGAGTCCGTGCGGTATCCCGGTCGCACGGCGTCGTCGCCGGCGCACGTGCTCGTCGAGCCGATCCGCGATGCCGACGGGCTCATCGTCGGGTGCGTCGCCGTCTCCGTGTGCACGCCGGAAGCGCCGACGTCGAACGCGACGATGCCCGCGGACGACGCCCTCATGCGGCGGTTCGCGGACAACATCGACGCGGTGATCTGGCTGTCCGACTCGACGCTGCGGAACCTGCTGTACCTCAACCCGGCATACGAGACGATCTGGGGACGGCCGGCCGCGGAACTCATCGCCGATCCGACGCGCTTCCTCGAGTCCGTGCATCCGGAGGATCGCGAGTCGGCGCGTCTCGGAATCGAGAGCCACCGCACCGGCATTCCGGCGGAAGCGATCTACCGCATCGTGCGTCCGGACGGATCGATCCGCTGGATCCGCGACCGGAGTTTCCCGATCCGCGACGAGTCCGGGTACACGTACCGGGTCGGCGGACTCGCGGAGGACATCACGCCGCGCCGGCGCGACCGGGACCTGCTCGGCCTTCAGCGTCGCATTCTGGAGCGTCTGGCGGAGAGCGCCGATCTGGAGTCCGTGCCGATCGAGATCTGTCTGGAGGCGGAGGCGCTCCTGACCGACGCCTCGTGTCTGATCGTCCGGCTTGACGGGTCGCGGGTGGAGCATGTCGCGTCGCCTCGCGTCTCGGCGGAGATCGTCGCGTCGATGCAGGGCGCGCGTCTGCATGCCGACGGGCTCGCCGCGATCGCCCGCGGCTTCGCGGACCTGAGCGACGGGCGTTGCTGGCACGACGGTCGTCCGCCGTGGACGGACGGGTTCCTCCGGGCCTGCTGGGGGTTGCCGGTGCGCACGCGGTCGCGCTCCGTCGTCGGTCTGCTGCTGGCTCTGCGGCGCGTGCCGGGCGAACCGTCGGGTGATGAGCGGATCGTGCTCGACAGCGCGACGCACCTCGCGGGCATCGCGCTCGAACGCCTCGCCGCCGAGCAGCGCCAGCGCCTGATGGTGCAGGAGCTGGACCATCGCGTGAAGAACAATCTCGCGTCCGTGCTCGCGCTGGCGCAGCAGACGGCGGAGTCGGAGCGGACGATGGCGGACTTCCTGCCCGCGCTGAGCGGCCGGATCCGATCGCTGGCGATCGCGCACGAACAGCTCGCCGAGTCGCGCTGGGAGGGCACGGACCTGGCATCGGTCGCGACGCAGATCGCCGGCGCCGTCGCCGGTTCGCCGGACGAGCGCATCCGGCGGACCGGCGAACACCTCGTCCTCCCGCCCGACCTCACGACGCCTCTCGCGCTCGTGCTGCACGAACTCGCGACGAACGCGGTGCGCCACGGCGCGCTGTCCGTGCCGGCCGGCGCGGTCGACCTCGCCTGGCGCCGCGAGGGACGCGAGCCGGACACCCGCCTGCACCTCGAATGGACCGAGCGCGGCGGCCCGGCCGTCGAGCGCGAGCCGGTTCGCGGACTCGGCATGCGCCTCATCGTCGGACTCATCGAAAGCCAGTTGCGCGGCGGCGTCGAGTTCGCGCCCGACCGCGCCGGCATGATCTGCCGCATCGACGTCCCGCTGCGACGCGACTGATCCGGCCGCGCGTTGCGGCGGGGCGCAGGTCGATCTAGGATCCGGCGGCCGCGGGCGGAGGATCGATGATGCGACGAGGACGGACGGTCGGCCTGCTTCTGCTCATCCTGCTGGCCGCCGGTCTCGCGCCCGCGACGTGATCGAGTTCGACGGCGTC
>JAGQOI010000529.1 GCA_020427625.1 Phycisphaerales bacterium
ACGACGGCCGCGCCGAGCATCATCATCGCGAGATCCGGCGCCCACCGGCGCGCCGGGCGGGTGATGACCAGGCACGCGACGAGCGGCGCGACGACGAACCCGACGGACGTGAGTTTCGCGCCGCACGCGGCACCGGCGGCGACGCCGGCGAGCGCTGCCGCGCGACGCGGGCCGATGTCGGGATCGACCAGCGCCAGGAGCGCCGTCGCCAGCAGCAGGTTCACGGCCGCCTCGTCGTACGCGAGCGAACCCACGACGACGACCCACGGCGTGACGAGCACGAGGGCGGTCGCGATCGCCGCGACGGTCGATCGCGCGCCGGGATCGTCGGCCATCGCCAGGCGCGCCGCCGCCCGCCCGACGATCCAGGCGCCGAGCAGCGTGAACATCGCATGCAGGAGCTGACACGAGGCGGCAGCGCGCACGGCATCACCGACCAGCAGATCGATGTGCAGGTAGGCGCCTTCGACGTAGTTCGGCAGCGCGCTGTACACGTTGTGTTCGAGCGGCCGCAGGCGACCGGAGGCGACCCATTCCGCCGGCAGACCGAGGTGATAGCTCAGCGCGTCGTAGCCGCCGAACTCCGTCGCCCAGAGCCAGCCCGGCGCGACGCAGGCGGCGACGAGCAGCGTCGCGACCGCCGGTGCCGCGAGCCAGACGATCGCGTCCATCGGCGCACCGCCGAGTTCGCTCCGACGCGCGTGCCAGACGACGCGACCGAGCAGACCGAGCCCGCCGGCGATCACGATCCACCCGCCGATCCCGCCGCCGAGGTGCAGGACGCCGAGCGCGCCGAGCGCGGCATCGACGGTGAGCAGGACCGCGATTCCGACGCCGACGACGAGCCCGGCCTCCGCGCGAGCCGCGCCGGGCGCGCTCGGGCGGACGATCGCCGTGCCGTACCCGGCGGCGGCGAGGATCCAGAGCAGTGCGAACGGCGCGCCGACGACGAGCGTTGCGACGAGAGCGTCGAACCGCGCGGGCGCGCCCGGATGGGTCCGGGTCGCGAGCAGCGCCATGAGCCCGACGACGGCGACGCCGCCGGCGAGGGTGGCGACGACGGTGATGACGGATCGTCGGGAGGGTTCGTCGCGGACCATGGCCGGATTGTACGAGCCGCGGCGCGCGCTGGCAGGCGAATTGCTCACCGTCAGGGGTCCCCCGTTCCTCCGATGAAGGCGTGCCGCCGATGCGCAACAAACCGCTGTTTCCGATCGTGATCACGCTGTCGATTCTTGCGCTGTGCGCAGGAAGCGCGACGGCGGTGCCCCTGGCGAACCTCGTGCGCCTCAAGGGCCTGGAGACGAACGAGATCACCGGTCTCGGGCTCGTCGTCGGTCTGCCCGGCACGGGGGACACCGAGTCCGCCCTCACGCTGCGCCCGCTCGCCCAGTACATGCGGAACCTCGGCGACGCGGTCGGCGACCCGACGGAACTCCTCGCGACGGACAGCATCGCGCTCGTTCACGTCCGCCTGGAGATTCCCGCGGCCGGTGCCCGCGAAGGCGACCGTCTCGACGTGCACGTCGAGACGATGATGAACGCGAAGAGCCTCAAGGGCGGGCGGCTCGCGTTCGCGATGCTGTACGCGCCGCGTCCGGTCGAGCGCCGCGGCCCGCCGCTCGCGTTCGCCTCCGGCTCCCTCGTCATCCAGGGCGACAATCCGCGATCGGCGGTCATCCGCGACGGCGGTCAGATGCTGGACGACCAGTGGAACTCGGTGGTCGCCGGCGACGGGACGATCACGCTCGTCATGCACGACCAGTACGCGACGTACGCGCAGTCGGACATGATCGCCAACGAGATCAACGAGTGGTTCGGCGTCGACGGCATCACGAACCTCGCGATCCCGGAGGACGCCAAGAACGTGCGCGTCATCATCCCGGAGGCGGACCTGCCGAACCCGGTCGGGTTCATCGCCGAGGTGCTCCGCATCCGCATCGACATCTCGCTCATCGAGACCGAGGCGCGGATCACGATCAACGAGAGGGCCGGCATCATCACCGCGGGCGACAACGTCGAACTCAGCCGCGCCGCGATCACGCACAAGGATCTCACGATCACGACCATCGTTCCGCCGCGCGACCCGACGGCCGACGAGCCGCAGGTGCTCCAGCGTCGGTGGACGGGTCTCGACACCTCCGACGGCACGAATCGGGGGTCGGTGCGTCTCCAGGAACTCATCAACGCGCTGAACCAGTTGAACGTGCCCGTGAAGGATCAGATCGCGATCATCGAGCAGCTCGTCACGGGCGGGTACCTGCACGCAAGGATCATCCGCGAATGACCCCATCCGCCGCCATGCCGACGTTCCCGACGACCGCCGCGATGCGGGCGCTGCCGCCGGGCGCGCTCGATCGATCCCCGGACCGCGCATTCGATCGTGTGCTGAACGAGACGGACGCGCCGGAGACGGACCGCATCCGCGATGCCGCGGTGTCGCTCGTCGCGACGGCGTTCATCGCGCCGATTCTCGCGTCGATGCGGGAGCACTCGCTCGCGACGGGTCCGTTCGCGCCGAGCAGCACGGAGAAGCGGTTCGGCCCGATCATCGACGCGGCGATCGCCGAGCGCGTCGTCGGCAGCGCCCGCTTCCCGATCGTCGATGCGATCCGCGACCGCATCGCCGCCCGTTCCCTCGCCGCCTCCGGAGGTCGCCTCGATGCATCCGCCTGACGCCATGACGCGCCCCGCCCACGAGCTCGAACAGATCCTCACCGCCCAACTGGCCGGCTACCGACGTCTCGTCGCGCTGCTGGAGGAGAAGCGGGAGGCGGTCCGTCGCGCCGACATGACGGCCATCGTCCGCCAGGGCGAGAAGGAGCACGACATCGTCGGCAAGCTCGCCGACCTCGATCGGCGCCGCGAGTCGACGCTCGACGCCCTGCTCGCCGCCGGCGGGCTCGATCCGTCGCAGCGCACCATCGACGCGCTCGCGAGGGCGCTCGGCGCCGATGCCGGCGAACGCCTGCGCCGGCTCGGCGCGGACCTGCGCGACGCCGTCGAGTCCGTGCGGACGACGAGTTCGGTCATCCGCGGCGCGGTGGAGACGCTGCATCAGCACGTGACCGGGATCCTCCAGGGCGTGCAGACGATGCTGAGCCGCGCGGGCGTGTACGGGCAGCGCGGACGCGTCGTCGGCGGCCCGGACGTCGCCCTGAGCGTCGACGTGAAACGGTGAGGACGAGTCGCGGCCGATTCCTCGCGGCCGGAGCATGAACCATGAGCATCAACGGCGCCCTCCAGATCGGTCGATCGGCGATGACCGCCAGCCAGGCGGCGATCCAGGTGACCGGCAACAACATGGCGAACGCGGCGACGCCGGGCTACGCCCGTCGGACCGTGCACTTCGGCTCCGCCCGCGACGAGATGTCGTCGAGCAGTCACTACATCGGCACGGGCGTGAACCTGCTCGACGTCCGTCGCGAGGTCGACGGCGCGCTCCAGTCGCGCCTCCGCAACGCGATCAGCGACGAGCGGGCGTCGATCGTCGATCAGCGCTATCTCACCGCCATCGAGATCCTCCAGAACGAGACCACCGACAACGACATCTCCTCGCGCCTCAGCGCGTTCTTCAACGCGTTCTCCGAACTCGCCAACAATCCCGAGGAGAACGCGGTCCGTTCGGTGGTCGTCCAGGAGGCGATCGGGCTCGCGAGCAGTCTCGCCGGACTGCGGCAGGACTACGGGACGGTCCGCGCCCAGATCGACGAATCGCTCGGGCAGGCGACCCGCCAGGTGAACGAACTGCTCGACCAGATCGCCGCGATCAACATGCAGATCGCACAGTCCGAGACCGCCAACAGCCGCGCCAACGCCCTGCGGGACCAGCGCGACCGCATCATCGACGAGGTCTCGACCTACCTCGACATCACCGCCCGCGAGCAGGCGAACGGCGTGACCGACGTGTTCGTCGGCTCGCTGCCGATCGTGCTCGCCGGGAGTTCGCGCGGCATCGAGCTACGGCCCGAGTCCACCACCACCGGCGTCGACTACACCCTGCGGATCCGCGACGACGGATCGCTCCTCGACCCGCGGAGCGGCGAGCTCGGCGCCCTGCTCCGCCAGCGCAACGACACGGTCCAGCCCGCCCTCGAAGACCTCGACACCCTCGCGGCGAACCTCATCTTCGAACTCAACCGCCTGCACGCGCAGGGCCAGCCGAAGACGCTCCAGAACGCGTTCACCGGGACCTACCAGGTCACCGACACGACCGTCCCGCTCAACGACGCATCGTCGGGCACGTCGTTCGACATCGACAACGGCGGGTTCTTCGTCCACATCCGCAACACGTCCACCGGCATCATGGATTCCTACCGGATCGACGTGAACGGCGCGACCGACTCCCTCGACGACCTCATCGCCGAGATCAACGTCAACGTCGGCGTGCCGAACCTCACCGCCGGCGTCACGAGCGACGGCTCCTTCACCCTGACGGCGGGCAGCGGCTACGCGATCTCGTTCTCCGAGGACACCTCCGGCGCCCTCGCCGCCCTCGGCGTCAACACGTTCTTCGTCGGCAGCACCGCGCTCGACATCGACGTGCACGCGGACATCCAGGCGAACCCGAACTACATCGCCGCCGGCGGCGGGAACATCAACGGGTCGAACGACACCGCCGTCGCCATCGCCAACCTCCAGGACGTGCCCGTCGACGCCCTGAACGGCATGAGTCTCCGCGGGTTCTGGCTCCAGTCCGTCAACGCCCTCGCCGCCAGCACCGGATCCGCCAACCGCGACGTCGCGTCCTCCGCCCTCGTCCGCGAGAGCCTGGCGGCGCAGCTCAGTGCCGTGAGCGGCGTCTCGCTGGACGAGGAGTCGATGAACCTGCTCACGTTCGAACGACAGTTCCAGGCCGCGGCCCGGTTCATCAGCGTCATCGACGAACAGATCCAGACGTTGCTGAGTCTCGTCTGAACCGCCTTCATGAGATGATCCCATGAGTTCGATCCCGTCCAACCTCGCCCGCGTCCCCAACACGCTCGCCTCCCAGGCGATGCTCGGCGCGCTCGCGCGCACGAGCCAGTCGCTGCTCGACACGCAGCTCCAGCTCGCGTCGGGTCGTCGCGTGAACCGGCCGTCCGACGACGCCATCGCCGCCAGCGCGATCTCCGTGCTCGACGACGCCATCGAGCGCCACGGCCAGCGCCTGCGCAACCTCGCCCACGGCGAAGCGATGATGAACAACGTCGATGCCGCGCTGGCCGAATCGAACGACCTCCTCCTCGAAGCGAAGTCGATCGGACTCGCCGAGTCGAACACCGGCAGCGACGCGGCGACCCGCGCCAACCAGGCCATCGTCGTCTCGTCCATCATCCAGTCGCTGGCGGGCATCGGGAACCGCCAGCTCCAGGGCGTGCACTACTTCGGCGGGCAGTCGACGGCCGCGCCGCCCATCGAGGAGCTGCTCGGCGGCTATCGCTACCGCGGCGTCGGGGACGGGCTCACGACGGACCTCGGGCAGGCCCGCGGGCTGCCGATCACGACCTCCGCGTCACGTGCGTTCGGCATGGTCTCCGAACGCGTGCAGGGCGAACGCGACCTCGATCCGACCATGCCGTCGGCGGGCACGACGCGGCTCGCCGACCTCAACGGCGCGAACGGCACGGGCGTGAGCCTCGGGTCGATCAACGTCACCGTGGGCGCGACGCTCCTGTCGGTCGACCTCACCGGGTCGTACACCATCGACGACGTCATGAGCCGCCTCGAAACCGAGATCCAGACCGTCGATCCGCTCATCACCGTCTCCGTCAGCGCCGCCGGCGACGCGATCGCCATCGACGCGACCGCGTCCGGCAACGCCGTCGTGATCGCGGATCCCGATGCGCCGGCGGCGGCGTCGGACCTCGGCCTGGTCGGCACGTACGCGGCGGGCGCGGTGACGGCCGGCGGCGACCTGGACCCCCGACTCACGACCCACACCGCCCTCGCCGACCTGACCGGCGTGACCGTGCCCCTCGGCACGATCCGGCTCGAGAACGGCGGGCAGACGCGCGACCTCGACCTCTCGAGCGCGGACACGGTGGAGGACGTGATGAACCTCGTCGCCGGTCTGGACATCGGCATCCGCGTGGAGATCGCGTCCACCGGCGACCGGCTGAACTTCGTCAACGAACTGTCCGGGGGATCGATGAGCATCGGCGAGACCGGGGGCGTGCCGACGACGGCGAGCGAGCTCGGCGTGCGCTCGTTCACGGGATCGACGGCCCTGGCCGACTTCAACGACGGGCGGGGCGTGCAGATCCTCTCCGGCGCCGTCGACCCGGTGACCGGCGTGCTCGATCCGACCCGCGACATCGACTTCGAGGTCACGCTCACGGACGGTTCGACGTTCACGGTCGATCTGGCCGGGTCGGAGACGGTGCAGGACGTGCTCGACGCGATCAACGCGGCCGCGCCGGCGGCGCTCACGGCCCAGCTCGCGGCGAGCGGCAACGGCATCGCGCTGGTGGACACGTCGGGCGGCGGCGGGACGCTGTCGGTGACGCCGCTGAACGGTTCGCACGCGGCGGAGGATCTCGGCATCGCGGTCGCGGCGAGCGGCGCAACCTTGACCGGCGAGGACCGCGCAACAGTTGCGGTGGACAGCGTGTTCACGCACCTGATCGCCCTTCGCGACGCGTTGAACGCGAACGACACGGCTGGCATCCAGTTTGCGACGGAGAAGCTGGAGGCGGACTTGTCCAGGGTCACGGAGACCCGCGCCGAGATCGGCGTCCGGACCCGCCGGATCGAAGACGCGATCATTCGCGAAGAGGAACTTCAATTGCAGGACGTGAGCTTGCGGAGTCAGTTTCAGGACCTGGACTACACGGAGGCGGCGATGCGTTTCGCCAATCTCCAGCAGCAGCTCCAGGCCGGACTCGCGACCGCCGGCCGCGCCACATCGTTGAGTCTGCTCGACTTCATCGGATAGCGAGCGGAAGCGGCGTCGGGTTCTCGGTCACCGGCGTCGTTGGCAGGAGGTCCAACCCGGCCTCGGAGTGGAGGCGGGATGACCAAGGAATGGTCGACCGAATCGGAGCGTTCACATGGACGTGCAGACCAGTCGTTTTGGAACGGTGACGGTGGATGATGATCGCATCATCACCTTCTCCTCCGGTCTCCTGGGGTTCTCGACGTACCATCGGTACGCGTTGCTGGTGGACGATGCCAAGGACAGCGTGTTCTTCTGGCTTCAGTCGCTGGATGCGCCGGAACTGGCGTTCGTCGTCACGGATCCGAGCATGTGGGTTCCGGGCTACGAGGTGCCGGTGCGCCAGGAGCAGTTCGACGAGATCGGACTCGCGCAGCCGACGGAGGGCCAGGTCCTCGTCATCGTGAACAAGCACGGCGACGAACTCACGGCCAACCTCCAGGGTCCGCTGCTCATCAACTCCGGCAACCGTCAGGGCATGCAGCTCGTCCTCGCGGACAAGCGCTGGACGACCCGTCACGGTCTGTTCACGATCGGACAGGCCCTGCACGCGGCGTCCGCGTAGGCGCGTCGACGGTCGCGGGCGTGACTCCGGTCGCGTCCGCAGGGACAACCCATCGAGGCACGGACGCCTCGAACGGCGTGTCACGGTCACGGCCGCGCACGCCCTCCAGGAAGGAGTCGCTCCCATGCTGGTGCTCTCTCGTCAACGCGACGAAACGATCATGATCGGCGACGAGATCGAACTGACCGTCGTCGACATCCGAGGCGACAAGGTGCGTCTCGGCATCAAGGCGCCGGTGCACGTCGCCGTCCATCGCAAGGAAGTCTACGAGGCGATCCGGCGCGAGAACGAACAGGCGAGCGCGTTCACCGAGAACGACGCGGCCCTGCTTCGAAGCCGCGCCCGCCCGCAGGCCGCTCCCCCCGGCCCGGCGCCCAAGGCGTCGCGTCTGCTCAACCCGACCCCCCGACGCGAAAGCGCGTAACCATCGTTCCGGCGGCGCTGCCGCCGCATCACCCGACCCGGCCACCGCGGCCGGGCGTCCACCCGCGGGCGCACGCACGGCCGACATGACGGATCAACCGGCCGCCGCGGGACGCTAGCCTCAGTCAAGGAGGATTGCCATGGCTAGAATCAACACGAACATTTCCTCTCTCGTCGCCCAGCGCAGTCTTGCGCAGAACAACACCGATCTCCAGATGCGTCTGCAGCGTCTGTCGACCGGCCTCCGGATCAATCGCGGTGCGGACGACCCGGCGGGCCTGATCGTCTCGGAGCGTCTCCGCAGCGAGATCAAGGGTCTCAACCAGGCCGTGTCGAACTCCGAACGGGCGAGTTCGGTGATCGCGACGACGGAGGGCTACCTGACCGAGGTGAGCGACCTGCTCAACTCGATCCGGGGTCTCATCGTCGAGGCCGCGAACACCGGCGCGCTGAGCCAGGAGGAGATCGAGGCGAACCAGCTTCAGATCGACAGCGCGATCGAGTCGATCACCCGCATCTCGAACACGGCGAGTTTCGCCGGTCTGCAACTGCTCAACGGCGCGATGGACTACCTGACGTCGGGCATCGCGACGAGCGCCATCGCCGGCGTGACCATCCAGGGCGCCCAGTTCGGCACGGCGAGCAACATCGCGGTGAACGTCGAGGTCGTCAGTTCGGCCCAGACGGCGACGCTGTTCCTCTCCGGCGCGTACACCGATGCGACGGCCAACGGCACCATCCTGAGCACGGTCACGCTGGAGATCGCCGGCACGCTCGGCGTGCAGACGCTCCAGTTCGTCTCGGGCACCTCCTTCAGCGACGTCGTGACGGCGATCAACCTCATCAAGGACGCGACCGGCGTCTCCGCCGCGCTCGCCAGCGCGTCGAACCAGAGCTCCGGCCTCAACTTCTTCTCGACCGGCTTCGGATCGAGCGAGTTCGTGTCCGTGAAGAAGATCGGCGAGGGCGGCGACTTCTTCAGCGTCCAGGACAGCCAGGGCGGCACGACGCTCCAGCGCGACGAGGGACGCGACGTGACCGCCATCATCAACGGCGCGCTCGCGCTCGGCAACGGACTGGAGGTCTCGCTCGACCAGCCCACCCTCAGTCTCGAACTCATGCTCACCCAGGACTTCGCCCAGCAGACCGGGTCCGTCAAGTCGTTCCGGATCACCGGCGGCGGCGCGACGTTCCAGCTCGGCCCGCGCATCACCACCACCCAGCAGGTCGGCTTCGGCCTCCAGTCGGTCGCGGCGAGCCGCGTCGGCCGGACGATGATCGGAGGGACGATGAACTTCCTCGACTCGATCCGGTCCGGCCAGACGAACTCGCTGCTGGAGGGACGCGCCCAGCAGGCGGCGAGCATCCTCGAGAACGCGGTGACCGAGGTCTCCGTCCTTCGCGGGCGCCTCGGCGCCTTCGAGCGGAACACGCTCCAGACCAACGTGCGTTCGCTCCAGGTCGGCATCGAGAACATGACGGCGAGCGAGTCGAAGATCCGCGACGCCGACTTCGCGGCCGAGACCGCCGCCCTGACCCGCGCCCAGATCCTCGCCCAGGCCGGAACCTCGGTGCTCGCGACCGCCAACGCGAACGCGCAGAACGTTCTCTCGCTCCTCGGCTGATCCCGACCGACGCGTTCTCGGACCCGGATCCGGAACCCCATCCCGTTGACCCGACCATCGCGGCCCGCGCCATCGCGGGTCGCGATGTTTTCAGACGCGCCCGACCAGATCCACTCCGGTCCGGCGCGGGAGTTCCGTCTGCGCAGGCGCCGGGGATCGGCCCGCGACATGTTGGCTCAAGTGTGAACCGGGCGGGAACGATAACCCACCCGGTGTCGCGGTCTCCGGCCGGCGTCTCGGCGGTCGACCCGTGACACCCTCCAGCGTGGAGGGGAGTCGCACTTTGGGCCGAGGCAGTTCGAGGTCAGCGTCACGGGACAACCAGCGTCACGGAACATCCCCGGAGCGGGGATTCAACCACGGGTAACGGATTGCACCTGATCGCGTCACGACGCGATCGAACGTGTTCACGGAGGACACAATGAGTCGTATCAACACCAACGTTTCGTCCATGCTCGCCCAACGCGTCCTTGGGATTCAGAACCAGGGACTCGTGGGCAACCTGGAGCGCCTGAGCACCGGTCTGAAGATCAACCGGGGCAAGGACGGTCCGGCGGCTCTCATCGCCAGTGAGAACCTCCGCTCCGAGCAGCGCTCCCTCACCGCCGCGATCGGCAACGCCCAGCGTGCCGACCAGGTGCTCAACGTCGCCGAAGGCGGTCTCCAGGAGGTCAACAACCTCCTTCTGGAACTCCAGTCCCTCGTCGGTGAAACCGCCAACGAGGCCGGCACGTCGACGGAGGAGAAGGAAGCGAACCAGCTCCAGATCGACTCCATCCTGCAGACGATCGATCGCGTCGCCAACTCGACGAGCTTCCAGGGCATCAAGCTGCTCAACGGCAACTTCGACTACACGACGTCCGGCGTGTCGTCCTCGATCTCGGACGTCACCGTCAACTCGGCGAAGCTCTCCAACACGGCGGGCGCGTACACGACGATCACCGTCGACGTGCTCACCTCCGCCCAGACCGCCGAAGTCTACCTCTCGACCGGTTCATCCTTCCTGAACGACGACGGCGGCTCGATCACCCTCGAGGTCACCGGCCAGGACGGCGTCCAGCAGTTCACCTTCGCGTCGGGCACGTCGCAGGCCAGCATCATCGCCGCCATCAACACGTTCTCCGAGGCGCTCGGCGTGTCGGCGATCCAGAACACGGCCGACACCGCCCGCATCGAGCTCCGCTCGACCAAGTTCGGCGGCTCGCCGTTCGTGCGGGTCAAGGAGGTCGAGGGCGCCACCGCCGGCAGCGTCGTCTTCGCGTCCGCGACCGAGACGACCGCGGTCTCCGATCTCAAGGACTTCGGCCGCAACGCGACCGTCCTGATCAACGGCGTCCAGGCCATTACGAACGGCCTCGCCGCCCGCGTGTCGACCGACGGCTTCGACGTCTCCGTGTCGCTCGACGCCACGACGTCGCTCAACACCGACGGCGCCTCGTCCACGTTCTACATCACCGGCGGCGGCGCCGACTTCAACCTGTCCCCGAAGGTCAACCTCGCGGGCAAGGTCTCCCTCGGCATCGAGACCGCGACGACCGGCAACCTCGGCGACGCGATCGAAGGCTTCCTCTCGACCCTGAAGTCGGGCGGCACCGCGAACGTCGTCAACGGCGACCTCACGAAGGCCCAGAAGATCATCGACAACTCCATCAAGCAGGTGTCGAGCATGCGTGGCCGCCTCGGTGCGTTCCAGAAGAACACCGTCGGCGCGACGATCAACAGCCTCTCGATCGCCCTCGAGAACACGGCCGCCGCGGAATCCGTCATTCGTGACACCGACTTCGCCGCCGAAACGGCCGCCCTCACCCGCCAGCAGATCCTGGCCCAGGCCGCGACGCAGTCGCTCTCGATCGCCAACGCCCAGCCGCAGGCCGTGCTCTCGCTCCTCGGCTAAGTCGCGACGATCCCACCTCGTTCACGCCACGCGGCGGTCTCCGGACCGCCGCGTTTTCGCGCGCCCGCACGACCGCCCCCGACCCGACCCGACCGACCGACCGACGCGTCACGTCCTCAGTGCCCGCACCCGCCGGCGCCGCAGCCGCACCCGCCGCCCGACGGAAACGGACGCGAGGACGACGCCTCGGCGCCCCCCCGGGCCGGCTCCGCGACCATGAACGTGCTCAGCTTGCGCCGGAACGTGCGTCCGCGTCCGGACGGATCCACGACGGGATCGTCCGCCGCCGCCATCGATCGCAGCAGCTCGATGGTCTCACCGTCGTCCACACTCTCGTACTCGTACAGCGGCATGATGTGCTCCCTCGAGTCGGTCGACTCGTCAGACGGCCTCCAACGCGCCCTCCAGATCGGCGATGAGATCCTCGCCCGCCTCGATCCCCACCGACAGTCGGATCATGTTGTCGTCGATGCCGAGCGCCTTGCGGGTCGCGGGCGGCACCGAGGCATGGGTCATGATCGCCGGATGCTCGATGAGCGACTCCACGCCGCCCAGCGACTCCGCGAGCGTGAACAGATGGACCCGCTCGAGGAACCGGCGCGAGGCGTCCAGCCCGCCACGCAGGTATATGGTGATCATCCCGCCGCCCGCCGGCGCGCCGTCGATCGTCATCTGCCGGGGCACGACCGAGGCCTGCGGGTGACTCGCGAGGCCCGGGTACACGACCCGCTCGACCTTCGGATGGGCCTCGAGCCAGGTCGCGATGCGGCGTGCCGTTTCGCAATGGCGTCGCATGCGGACGTCGAGCGTCTTCACGCCCCGGAGCACCATGTACGAGTCGAACGGACTCATCACGGAGCCGATGGCGTTCTGAAGATAGCGCAGACGTTCCGCGAGATCGGGCCGGCCGGTCACGAGCAGGCCGCCGACGACGTCGCTGTGGCCGCCGAGGTACTTCGTCGCCGAGTGCATCACGATGTCGAAGCCGTGCGCGAGGGGACGTTGGAGGACCGGCGTCGCGAAGGTGTTGTCGCAGACGGTGAGGATCCGGCGCGGGCGGGCGATCCCGGTGATCGCTCGGAGGTCCGCGATCTTGAGCAGCGGATTCGTCGGGGTCTCGACCCAGATGAGGCGCGTCCGATCGGTGATCGCCGCCGCGACCGCATCCGGACGCGTCATGTCGACGTACGACACGCGGAGTCCCTGCGACCGCTCGCGCACATCGCTGAAGAGCCGGTACGTCCCGCCGTAGAGGTCGTCCATGGCGATCATGTGATCGCCGCTGTCGAGAAGTTCCAGGCACGTCGCGATCGATGCGAGGCCCGATGCGAACGCGAAGCCGCCGTACGCGACGTCCTGCGCCTCGGTCAGGCCGGACCCCTCGAGTCGAGCCACCATGCGCTCGAGCGCATACCGGGTCGGGTTGTGACTGCGCGTGTACTCGAAGCCCGTGTGCTCGCCCGGCGAACGCTGGGCGTAGGTCGAGGCCAGGACGATCGGCGGCATCACCGCGCCCGTGACGGGCTCGGGCGACTGGCCGGCATGAACGACCTGGGTGCCCAGGTGATACTGATGTTCGGTCATGGTGGGGACGACTCGAAAGGACGGGACCGCCGATGACTCCGACCATCGGAGCCCGACGACGCATTGTAGTGCGTGACCGGATCAGCGCGCGTCGACCGATCACCGACGGGACGGAATGAGAACGAGGGCCGCGCGAATGCGCGGCCCTCGTTGCGGTCATGCAAGTCGTCCCGGGTCGCCGATCAGGTCAGCCGACCGGTGTCGACGACCGGGAGTGACCGGCGGCGATCACTGAGCCGCGACGATGTCGCGACCGAGGATCCCGTCGATCGTCAGCACGTGGAACGACGTGTTCACGAAGTCGTA
>JAGQOI010000530.1 GCA_020427625.1 Phycisphaerales bacterium
ACGCCCGCCGCGCCCGATCGGTCGGGTCGGTCGCTCGAACTCTTCATCGGTCTGAAGGGTCTCGCCTGGCTCGGCGCGTTCGTCATCGTGCTCGGCGTCGCGTATTTCATGAAGTACGCCTACGACGCGGGATACCTCGCGCGCATTCCGCCGCTCGGGCGCTGCCTGCTCGCCGCGCTGTTCGGAGCCGCGCTCGTCGCGGCCGGCCAGATCACGATGCGTCGGCTCGGCCGTCTCGCCGCGGTCGGGTTCGTCGCGGCGGGACTGGGCACGTGGTACTGCACGGCCTACGCGTGCTTCGCGATGGGACTCGTCTCCGAGTTCGGCGGCCTCGCGCTGCTGTCGCTCGTCTCGCTGATCGGCATCGGTCTGACCTGGCGGATGTCGTCGATGGCGATCGGCACGATCAGTCTCCTCGGCGGGTACGGCGGACCGCTGCTCATGGGTCACCTCAGCGCGACGCCGCTCGTGCTCCCGCTCCACCTCACGATGCTGCTCGTGGTCGGGCTCGGCGTCGCCGCGCTCGGTCGCCTGCCCGCGCTCCGGTTCGTCGCCCTCGGCGCGCACGCGGTGGTCGGGTTCCTGTGGATCGTGATCGCCGGCGGCACGACCGGCGTCGGCGTGCTTCCGTTCCTGGCGATCTGGTGGACCATGGTGCTCGCGGAGGCCGTGTGGACGGCGTTGCGCGCGGGACCGAAGCCGGGCGTGCACGGCGCGATCGCAAGCCTGCTCGCGACGGCGTGGTTCGTCACGCTCGGCCTCACCGCGCTGAAGGGATTCGTCGTCGGCGGCGACCTCTGGTTCGGTGCGTTCACGGCCGGCGTCGGCTTCCTCGCCGGTGCCGCGGCGGCGCAGTTCGGACCCGGCCTCGACGGCCTGCGCCGGCGCCCGCGCACGGCGATGGAGTCACTTGCGGTTTCGCTCTGGCTCCAGTGCGGCGTGCTGCTCACCGTCGCCGTCGCGCTTCAGTTCGACGGCTTCGGCCAGACGGTCGCGTGGCTGTCGATCGGCGTCGCGTCGGTCGAACTCGGTCGGCGCCTGCCGTCGTCGGGCGTCACCGCGTTCGGGCTCGTCGTCGCGGCGCTGGGCACGCTGCGCGCGACGCTGCTCGACGGGCGCGTCGCCGGCATGACGACGCCGCTGTGGATCGGCGGCCCGATCTCGGTCACGCCCTGGGCGCTCCTGCTCCTGTTCACGCTGGTGGCGGTCGTGACGATCATGCTGCGCCTGCGCGAGCGGGCCGACCGTCCGCGCGCCGGCGTGCTGCCCGCCGTCATCACCGTCGTCGCGACGCTCGTCTGGGCGCTCGCCTGCACCGACCTCGCGAGCGGCCGGTGGATCACCGTCGGCTGGGCCATCGGCGTCGCGGCCCTGCTCGGTCTCGATCGCGCCACCGCGCGACGCATGATCCTCCCGATCGCCTGGTGCGCGCTCGCGGCGACGCTGCTCCGCTGGCTCGGTCGCGATGAGTTCACCTCGCGCTGGACGATGGGCGAGTGGGGCGCCGACGCGACGCCGTTCCTGAACCTCGCCTTCGTCAACGGTCTCGCGCTGGCGACCCTCGGCGCGTGGGCGATCCGGCGCCAGGCACAACGCTGGGTGCGGACCGTCGGCATGCCGCCGAGTCCCGATCGGCCGCGCTGGTGGGTGCCGCCGCACCTCGAAGTGCTCCCGGTCGGCGTCGCCGTGCTCGTCCTGCTCGCGGTGTCGCTGGAACTCGCCGCGTTGATCCAGTCGCGCAGCGCGGCGGACGACCCGAGCCTGAGTCACGCGCTGCTTCAGACCCTGTGGTGGGGGATCGGCGCGGTCCCCATGCTCGTGCTGGCGCGGCTCACCCGCTGGCGGTCGATGCGCGTCGCCGGCGTGATCCTCGCGGCGCTCGCGTCCATCGCCTGGCTGCTCGCGGACACGGTCTGGTTCCGCATCACCGACGGCACGATGCCCGGACGTGTCGTGTGGAACGCCCAGTTCGGCGTCGGCGCGGCGCTCGTCGTCGTGCTGCTGCTCACGTCGCGCCTCGCGCGCACGGACGACGATCCGTTCATCCCGCCCGGCTCGGTGACGATGCTGTGCGGCCTGCTCATCGCGATGATCGGTCTCTGGCTCGGCAGCCTGGAGATCGATCGCGCGTTCGATGTTCAGAGCCGCGTGCTCACCGGGCTCAGCGTCTACTGGGCGATGTACGCCATCGTGCTGGTCGTCATCGGGTTCGTTCGCGCCGTGCCCGCGATGCGCTACGCGGGTCTCGGCCTGCTCGGTCTGACGGTCGGCAAGGTGCTCATCGTCGACATGGCGGGCGTCGAGCCGATCTATCGCGTCGCATCCGCGGTGATCGTCGGCATCCTGCTCGTCGCGACCAGCGTGCTGTACGCCCGCGTCGCGCCGCGACTCGGCGCCGACCCGGACACGGCGTCGGCACCGTCCGATCCGTCCTGACTACCGCATCGGGAACGCGGCCTCCGCCGACGCGCCCCAGAATGCCAGCACCTCGTCGAGGTAGCTCGACCGGAACTGACGCAGCGACGAGGCCTGCGTCCGCATGCCGCACTCCCAGACCGACAATTCGTTGAGCGGCTGATCCGGCGGCGCCGCGGCCAGGGCCGTTCGAGGCACGGCGACCAGTTGAAGCAGACCGTCCACACCCTGCACGTGCACCGGCACGACCGTCCATCCGTGCGATTGCTCGAAATAGCTGCTCGAACGTCGACCGTCGTCACGCCACCGCCGATCGAGCCACCCGTGCGTCGTCGACGACACCGGCACGCTCTCGTAGGTGTCGTACGCGTACGCCTCCTCCTGCTCGGTGAGGTAGACGACGAAGGCATTCTCGCCCGCGTTCGGGTCGTCGCCGGGCTCGACCGTGAAGCCGCGACGACTGAACGCCGCCTCGGCATCGAGGAGGAGCTGCTTCTCGCGGATGCGGTACTCGCCGATCGACGCGCCGTCCGGACGAAGGATGCGCAACTGCACCGTCGACGAGGCGACGGGCGGAAAGACGTACGTCGGATCCGCCTGCGCGATGAGACGCGCCTTCGCGGACGTGCAGCCGCCGAGCAGCGCGCAGGCGAGGAGCGCCACGAGCGCGGCGGCGCGGCACGAACGGGCGTCGGTCGTCATGATCAGTGTCCCATCATCCCGAGTCGCGCGTTCGTCGCCGTCCAGTCGACGACGTTCATGAAGGCACTGACGTACTCGCTGCGCCGGTTCTGGTAGCGGAGGTAGTATGCGTGCTCCCAGACGTCGACGGCGACGAGGGGGACGACGCCCCAGGCGGTGAGGTTCTGGTGCTTCTCGGCCTGCATGACGAGCAGGCGGCCGCTCGTCGGCTCGAGCACGAGCAGACCCCAGCCGCTGCCCTCCACCGCGCCGGCCGCGGCCGTGAAGTGGGTGACGAACCCGTCGAACGATCCGAAGTCGCGTTCGATCATCTCGCCGATGGCGCCGGTCGGCGCGCCGCCGCCGTTCGGTCCCATGCAGTTCCAGAACACGACGTGCAGCAGATGGCCGGAGCCGTGGAAGGCGAGTTCGCGGGACCAGTGCTTGACCTCGCTCGTCGGCCGCGCGCCGGATCGGATCTCGGCCAGGGCCTTGACCGCGGCGTTCAGTCCGCGCACGTAGCCGGCGTGATGCTTGTCGTGATGGAGCGTCATGGTCTGCGCGTCGAGGTGCGGTTCGAGCGCGTCGGCGGCGTAGGGGAGCGGGGGCAGCACGTATTCGCCGGCGGCG
>JAGQOI010000531.1 GCA_020427625.1 Phycisphaerales bacterium
CGGCGTCGGGTGGTGTCGGGTCGGGCCGTGTCGGGCCGTGTCGGGCCGTGTCGGGCCGTGTCGGGCGATGTCGGGTGGTGTCGGTTGCGGAACTCGGTCCACGCGGTATCGGATGGTGCCGGACGGGCGCGAGGGTCCGTACAATCCCGCCGTGCTCACCATCGGGACCATCTCGCTCAGGACGCCGCTGCTGCTGGCGCCGATTGCGGGTCATTGCGACCTCGCATTCCGGATGCTCTGTCGCGAGAGCGGCGGGGTCGGCCTGGCCTGTACCGACCTCATCAACTGCTACTCCGTGCTGCGCGAGACGCCCGTCGCGATGCGCCTCGCGGCGACGAATGAACACGATCGGCCGCTGTCGATGCAACTCTACGGCAACGACGAAGCGCCGCTCCCGGAGGCCGCGCTGTGGGCCGTCCGGCACGGCGCGGCCGTCGTCGACATCAACATGGGATGTCCCGTCGACAAGATCGCCAAGAAGACCGGCGGCTCCCTGCTCCTCTGCGATCCCGAACGGACCGTCCGGCTCGCCGAACGCATCGTCCGGGCCGTCGCGCCCGAGGGCGTGCCCGTGACCGCCAAGGTCCGCCTGGGCTGGGACGACGGCTCCATCGTCGCGCCCCGACTCGCCGCCCGACTCGAAGAGGTCGGCATCGCCGCGATCACCGTTCACGGCCGCACGACCGAACAACGCTTCCGCGGATCCGTCCGGCTGGACGGGATCGCCGCCGTCGTCGCCGCCGTGCAGTCGATCCCCGTCATCGGCAACGGCGACATCGTCGAGCCCGAGGATGTCGTCCGTATGATGGCGACGACGGGCTGCGCCGGTGTCATGATCGGCCGCGGCGCGCTGCGGGCACCATGGCTCTTCCGACAGGCGGCCTCGCTGCTCCGGACCGGGCACGCCGGCTCGCCGCCCACCGCGCGCGAGAAGATCGATCTCATCGAGCGTCACCTCGATCTCCTGCTCGAATGCGTCGGCGAACGATTCGCCGTCGACTGTCTCAGCAAGCGCATCAGTTGGTACGGCAAGACGATGGGACGCATCAAGCCCCTCAAGGAAGCCGTGCGCACGGCGACCGATGCCGCGACCATCCGCGCCGCGCTCGCCGAGTGGCGTCTGCGGCTCGATGACGACGCCGATCCGCCGGCGGCCGAAGGCGACGCCGGACCCGGATCGGATCGATCCCTCCCGACATCATCACCGGCCGCCGTCGCGACCGTCGGTTGAGTCGATCATCCCCCGGGCGAGTACCGGCCGCGGCTCTCTCGCGTGCCCGTTCAGATCGCTGGGCGACCCCGCCCCAGACCCCCTTGGGGGATTCCCGGGCCGGTCGAGGTCGGATTCGGTGGGGGACATGGGACGTTGGCGGACGACCCGGTGGCGGGCAGGTGGGCGAGCCGGCGGGGACGGGGTCGTTCGGAGGGGCTCGGCGGCCTGCCCCGAGCGGGCCGGGCCGGGTTCGGCGGGTCCGATATCCGGTGGGCGGCGGGGGTCGGGACCATGTCCGGGTGGATGATCGGACGTGGGAGGGGTCGGGTCGACGGACCTGGCCACCCTGTCGCGGGCGTCCTGTTCCGGCCGGGGCCGAATCTCGCGGGTTCGAAAATCTTGGCACAATCACCTTGAACGTTGGTGTGGGCGGTGGTAACTTGAGCGTGGAGAAGTGGGAATAGGCTCCACGACACCGATTGTGTGCGAAGAAAGAAACGACTCGGCCTTTCGTGGGTACGGGTTCAACCGAGAAAGACCGTTGGAGGAAGAGATAATGGCGAAACTCTGCAAGCTGACTGCGCTTGCCGCTGCTGCGATCACCCTCACCGCGGGGAGCGCCTTCGCTGGGCCGACTCCGCCGCCGATGTGGTTGAACGTCGACGTGTCCGGCGACAACGCCGGCATGCAGCAGTACGACTGGACGAACGTCGGCCAGATCAATCAGAACGGCGACGGCTGGGACTGGGTGGCTCCGACCATCGTCGGCCCCGGCGATCTCTGGTCGATCGACGAGTGGAACTGCTACATGGCGGACGGCACCAGCGGTGGTGGCGTTGCCGGCGGGACCGCGGTCACCCTGAACGCGAACTTCGTCGTGACGAACAACTCGGCGAACACCGAGACGTTCACGCTCGTGATGACGCTCAATTCGGGCGTCGTGATCGCTGACGCGCTGATGGCCGGTTCGGTCGTCGGCACGGTCACCGACCTCACGTTCGACGATGCGACGGTCGCCGCGGTGGGTGGCAGTTCGATCTACAAGGGTCAGATCGACGGCACGACGGTGCAGACGCTCCTGGACGATCCGTTCTCGCAGAACGCGGGCGGCGCGCTCCAGAGCTCGGCGGTCGGTCCGGAGGACTTCGGCACGCCGAACCACATCGCGTCGGGCGAGGATCTCGACACGTCGATCTCGATCGTCCTTGAGTTCACGCTCACGGCCGGTGACTCGGCGTCGTTCTCGGCGGTCTTCGAGGTGATTCCGGCTCCGGCGGCCCTTCCGCTGCTCGCCGGCTTCGGCCTCCTGGGACGTCGGCGTCGTCGCGGGAACTGACACGACCACGAGCCGCCTCCGGCCGTCAGGGCCGGGTTGGACGGACACTGAACGCAAAGTGGCTCTGTGACGTGTATGCGTCCCAGAGCCACTTTCCATATGAGTCTGAAGCGACGACTTATCGGTCAGGGGAAGAGGAGAAAGAACCATGTACCGAGCATCTGGTCGCGGGATGATGGCCCGCCATGGACGATGGATGATCGCGGCGGCGATCGGGGGCATGTTCGCCCTCGGCGCCGGCGCCGACCCGCTGCCGCTGACGCCCGACGATCTGTTCCAGCCGGGCACCCAGCCGGACCCGGACGGGGCCATCCTCGATCCGATCGTGCCGGCGACGCAGTGCTCGTTCTGTCACGCGGGATACGCGCCGGACGTCGAACCGGTCACGCCCTGGCGGGCGAGCATGATGGGCCAGGCCGCGCGCGATCCCGTGTTTCACGCCGGTCTGTCGATCGCCGAGCAGGACGCGCCCGGCATCGCCGAGTACTGCATCCGGTGTCACGCGCCGAACGCGTGGCTCCGTGGTCACTTCGAGCCCGACTCGTTCGACGCGCTCGATCAGGAAGGCGTCGCCTGCAACTTCTGTCACCGACTGGTGGACCCCGTGCTTGGCCCGCAGAGTCCCGAACAGGACGACGTGATCATCGAGGATCTCGACATCCAGGGCCTCATGCCGCCGCAGGGCAGCAACGCGCGATACGTCTTCGATCCGACCGACGCCCGCCGAGGCCCGTTCGATGACCTGCCCGCGAACCCGCACTTCGGCGTCGAGGTCATCTACTCGCCGTTCCACTCGAATTCCGAACTCTGCTGGACCTGTCACGACGTGAGCAACCCGCTCATGTCGAAGCAGCCCGACGGGACGTATGCGCCGAATGCCTTCGGTGCGCCCCATCCGACCCACCAGCAGAACGACATGATGCCGCTGCATCGCACGTACACCGAGTGGCTTCACAGCTACTACGGCCGGAGCGAGGGCATCGATCACCAGGGCCGTTTCGGCGGCAACCACCCGACCGGCATCATGAAGACCTGTCAGGACTGTCACATGCCGGACCAGCAGGGCGCCGGCTGCGGTCTCGGCGGCGTCTTCGGTGAGCGTCCCAACGTGCCGCAGCACAGCTTCATCGGCTCGAACACGTGGGTGCTCGGTGCGGTCTGGGGCCAGTACGGCGAGTCATCGGGCATGACCGAAGCGTCCATGCTGGCCGCGATCGCCCGCAACGTCGACATGCTCGAGAAGGCGACGGACATGTTCGTCACCCAGAGCGCGCAGACGATCAAGGTGCGCCTCATGAACTTCACGGGACACAAGTTCCCGACCGGCTACCCGGACGGACGTCGCGCCTGGATCAACGTGAAGTTCTACGACGACGACGAGACGCTGCTCGTCGAACACGGCGCGTACGACTTCGAGACCGCCGAACTGAACGGCGACGATACCAAGGTCTACGAGTGCGAGCTCGGCGTGAGCGAGGAGCAGGCCAAGGTGCTCGGCGTACCGGCCGGACACACGTACCACTTCGTGCTCGCGAACGAGACGCTGAAGGACAACCGGATTCCGCCGAACGGATACCTCCAGATCCCGTTCGCCCAGAACGGTGCCGCGCCGGTGGGAGCGACCTACCTGAACGGTCAGCACTGGGATGACACGGTGTTCGACATTCCGTCGGGCGCGAGGACGGCGGTGGTGACGGCGTACTACCAGACGACGTCGAAGGAGTTCATCGAGTTCCTGCGGGACGCGAACGTGAGCGGCGACGGCAACGGTCAGGCCGCGTACGACTGGTGGGTCGCCCAGGGCAAGTCGTCGCCGATCGCGATCGACATGCTGACGAAGGTCCTGACGCCGCATGGCGGCGTGGGCGATCTGAACCAGGACGGCTGGGTGGACGCGGCCGATCTCGCGTTGCTGTTGTCGGTGTGGGGCCTCCCGCTGGGTCCGCCGGCGGATCTCGACGGTGACACCATGGTCGGCCCGGGCGACCTGGCCATCATTCTCTCGAACTGGTACCCGGCGCCCCGTCCGTAGGCCGAACAACGGGCGATTTCGGGCGTTCGGTCCGGAACAAACTGCCCGACAGATTCTGTATCATGACTCTTGCAATGTGCGTCGACAGTGGTATAGTCGGGCTATCGAGGAAGATTCCCGGCGCTGACCCATGTGTCAGACGCCGACCAGAAAGAAGAAAGTCCGACGAACGTCAGGAGGAGAAGGTATGCCGTTCACTGGAATCGCAAGCGTTCGCCGCATGGTTGTGGGCCTTGGTGCCGCACTTGCTGTGACCGCGACCGCATCGGCGGGCATCCCGGCGCTCGAACTCATCTGGGAGGTTGACGGCAATGTCGTCAATCAGTTCAACCCGGGCGGTTCGGACGTTGGTGGTGGCCTGTTCAACTACCAGGGTCAGCTCATCGACGGTGGCGGCGAGTGGCAGCTGTCGTGGAATCTCAATGCGAAGCCGGATCCGCTGCTGAGCGGCAACATCGCGGTTGAGAACTTCACGAACGCGACGCACACGTTTGCGCTGACGATCCTGCTTCCGACCATCGCCATCCCGGATGGCACGTTCATCGGCGGTTCGGTCGCGGCCGGTCTCACGACCGACGCGAACGGCGGCACGCTGAGCACGGTCGGCAACAACCCGCTCTGGACCGCGCTCATGGACGGCGTCGCCGTCGAGTCGCTTCTGGATGCTCCGTTCAGCCTCACCAATCCCGGCATCGGCAGCATGGGCGACCAGGAGTCGTTCGGCCTCGGTGTCGGTGGCCCCGAGCAGCCCGGCCCGGCGCTCGTCGGTCAGATGGGCATCCGCATCGAGTTCTCGCTCACGGGCGGGGACCAGTTCACGGCGACCAGCGTCTTCGCGGTCGTCGTCCCGGCTCCGGCCGCGCTCGCCATGTTCGGCGTCGCCGGTCTCGTCGGTCGCCGTCGCCGCCGTCTCGCCTGAGACGACCTCGACGTCGGAACGTGATCCGATCGATCACCCACATCGCCCCGCTTCGGCGGGGCGATGTTCGTTTTGAGGCGCCGCCGGAGGGGGCACCACGGAGGCACGGAGGACACGGAGGGGGGATCGGGGTTCGGAGTGGTGGACGATGCGCGTGCGGACGCATGGTCGGCGTTGGTCGGGCGATACGCCGCGCGCCCGCAAGGATGGGACACGGGGGCCGCGCGCCTGCGGCGTCATGCGCAACGCCGAGGGGACGCGGGACGCAACCGGTCGACCAGGTGGTGGGGACCAGATGGATCATGCAACGGATGGCGCGGCGATCGTCGTTCGTGCCCGCCACGACGCAATCGCCACTCGCCATCAACCCGATGTCGAGCGCTCGCAAGCGATGCCCCGAATGTCCGCCCCCGCGTCAACGCGCACCGCCCGCCGTTCGCATGAACGCCACGCGGCTGCTCTCCAACCCTCTCCAATCCGAACCCAAGTCCCCCTCCGTGACCTCCGTGCCTCCTATGAAGTCGGGCGTGTCAATCGTGGAGTCGGCTGCCAGCCTCCTATCCGGGCTGCTGCGGGTGACGCAGGCCCATTCAGCTGGCTGCGACGGAGCGACGCCCA
>JAGQOI010000532.1 GCA_020427625.1 Phycisphaerales bacterium
CGGGCACCGCCGTCGGCCTGCTCATCGGACTCGGCATCGTGTCGGCGCTCGCGTGGCAGGGCGTGATCGGCGGGATCCTCATGGGATTCTCGATCGGCTCGCTGCTCGGACTCCGACGCGATCCCGCGCGCGGATGGCGCGGCGGACTGCGCCGGCCGCCGCGGTGGCTGCTCGTCGCGAACGGCGCGATCACCGCCCTCATCGTCTTCGGCGTGCGCTTCGGCGACCGGGAGTCGTGGCTTCTCGCCTGCGTGCTCGCCATCCTGTCGCAGTACGTGTTTCCCCTCGTCTCGTTCAGCCTCTCGGCGGCGGCGGCGGAGTGGTTCCGGCCCCGCATCCACGTCTACCGTCAGCTCGCCGGCTACCTGCGCGTCATGTGGGTGCCGATCGGCGCGTTCGCGGTCGGCTACCTGTGCATCATCCTCGTGTTCGCGACGCTCGCGGCCGCGCTGTACCGCTACGACCAGGCGGCCTTCAGCGGCACGGACTTCACCGGTCAGCGCAGCGTCATCGACGACTTCTTCCGCTTCGCCGTCTACAACGTGCTCGCGCCCGACTACAACACCGTGGCGCCCGCCTCCGGACTCGCCCACCTGCTCGTGACGCTGCAACTCGTGTTCAGTTTCGGCTGGGCGGTCGTCGTCTTCGCCGCCGTCATGACGCACGTCCAGCCCCAGCTCGACCGCATCGCCCGCGCCGTGTTGCCGCATCACGACGACGACGGACGCGACGCGTGATCGGCGCGCCAGACCCCGCCGCCGCCCGCTGTGTCGTCCTCGGCGCCAGCAACGTCGCCCGCGCCCTGCCGACCGTCGTCGCCATCGCCCGCAGCGCCATGGCCCGGCACGTTGCGGGTCCCGTCGATCTGCACCTCGCCGTCGGGTGCGGACGATCGTACGGGCGACCGAGCCGCGTGCTCGGGCGCGGGTTGTCGGGGATCCTCGAGACGTCCATCCTCGGCGACGTCGCGGCCGATCCGCGCCGGCCCTGTGCCACGCTGCTCACCGACGTCGGCAACGACATCATGTACGAGGTTCCGCCGGCGCTCATTCTCGACTGGGTGGAGCGCTGCGTCGCCGGTCTCGTGCCGTCCGGGCCGGTCGTGCTCACGGCCCTCGCGATGGCGAGTCTGCGTCGCGTCACCGCGCGTCGGTACCGGCTCGTGCGTCGACTCCTGTTCCCGTCGCACGACCTGCCGTTCGCGGAGGCGATGGCGCGATGCGAGACGGTCGATGCCGGGCTCCGCGAGATCGCGGCCCGTCACGGCGCGATCGTGGGCACGCACGACGGCGACTGGTACGGCATCGATCCGATCCACCTGCGGGCGCGATCGATCGCGCCCGCGTTCGCGACGTGGATGAGCGCGTGGGCCGGCGCGGATGCCGCGGCGATCGCCCGCGCCCGCCTCCCGCCCGCCGCCGCCGCGCGACTGCGCCTGGCGCGGTGTGCGTCGTGGTCGTGGCGGGGACATCCGCATCCGCAGGCGCAGCCGACGGTGCGTTTCGCGGACGGATCCACGGTGCACCTGCACTGACGACGTCGTGACCGGGCGCGCGATCCGGCGCGGGCGATTTGTGCTACCGTTTCACGCATGATCAGTCGGCTCGGTCTCGCCATCAGCGGCATCTTCCGGCGCACCTGTCCCGATCCGTTCATCCTCGCGATCGGGCTCACCGTCGTGACGGGCGGACTCATCGCCTGGCTCCAGCCGGATCCGAACGGCGCGGGCGTTCTGACGGCGCACTCGCTCGCCGATCTCATCGGCTACTGGCAGGGCGGCTTCTGGGACCAGCTCACGTTCGCGATGCAGATGTGCCTCATCCTCGTCACCGGACATGCGCTCGCGTCCAGTCCGCCGATCCGACGCCTCATCCGCGGCATCGCGTCCCTGCCCCGGTCCGCGCCCGCGGCGACGCTCCTCGTCGCGCTCGTCGCCATGCTCGGCGGCGTCGTCCACTGGGGTCTCGGACTCATCGCCGGCGCGCTCATCGCCCGCGATGTCGGACACGCGCTCCAGCGACGCGGCATCGCGCACCACTACCCGCTCCTCGCCGCGGCCGGATACCTCGGACTGCTCGTCTGGCACGGCGGCTTCTCCGGCTCCGCGCCCCTCAAGATGACGACCGCCGCCGACGTCGCCAGCGTCTTCGGCGCCGATGCGCCCTACGCGACCATCCCGCTCACCGGGACCATCGCGTCGACGTCGAACCTCGTCATCACCGGCGTCGCCGTCCTGCTCGCCGCCGGCACCGTCATGCTCCTCGTGCCGCGACGCGACGAGGACATGGTCCCGTGCGGCACGTTCGACGTCGCCGATCCCCCGGCTCGCACGTGGCCGCCGATGCGATCGCTGCCGGACGTCCTCGACGGCTCGCCGCTCATGTCCGTCGTGCTCGCGCTCCCGATCCTGCTCTACCTGTTCTCGCCGCTCGTGATCCGCCTCGCGCCGTCCGTCGCCGACGCCGCCTGGCTGCCGCCCGGTCCCGACTGGGCGCGGTTCGGCCCGAACCAGGTCAACGCGCTGTTCCTGGCGCTGGGCCTGGTGATGCACGGCACGCCGCGCCGGTATCTCGCGGCCGTGGACGATGCGGTGCGCGGCTGCGCGGGCATCATCCTCCAGTTCCCGCTCTACGCCGGGATCATGGGTCTGATGGCGTCGAGCGGCCTGACGACGATGCTGTCCGACGGCATCGCGCGCACCGCCGATGCAGACACGCTGCCGCTGTTCACATTCGTCGGCGCGGCGATCGTGAACCTGTTCGTACCGTCGGGGGGCGGGCAGTGGGTCGTGCAGGGTCCGATCGCGATGGATGCCGCGCGAGAACTCGGCGCCGATCCCGCCCGCATCGTGATGTCGGTCGCGTACGGCGACCAGTTGACGAACATGCTTCAGCCGTTCTGGGCGTTGCCGCTGCTGGCGATCACGGGCGTGCGGGCCCGCGACATCGTCGGGTACACGGCGATCGTCATGCTCGTCGTGGGCGCGTGGATCGCCCTCGCGCTCTGGCTCCTCTGACCCGCGGAGATCCGACCATCGACTCGACCGCGCCCGTTCTCGTCTCCGTCCGCGACGGCATCGCCCGCGTCACGCTCAACGACGCCGGTCGTCGCAATGCGATGACCATCGCGATGTTCGATGCGCTCGACGATGCCTTCGCGCGCGTGCGGGACGATGCGTCGGTGCGGGTCGTGCTCCTCGACGGCGCGGGGCCGGCGTTCTGCGCGGGCTTCGATCTCACGGCCGCGGCCGACGACCAGGCCCTCGTCGGCACCTTCATCCGGCGCCTCAGCACGCTCTGCCGCACGCTGCGGCGCGTCCCGGCGCCGGTCGTCGTCGCGGTGCGCGGCGCGGCGATCGCCGGCGGGTGCGCCGTCGTGTCGGCGTGCGACCTCGTCGTCGCCTCCGCCGCCGCGCGACTCGGGTATCCCGTCCACCGCATCGGACTCTCACCCGCCGTGAGTCTGCCGACGCTCGACCAGGCCGTCGGCGCCGGCGCGGCACGGATGCTGACGATGTCGGGTCGACTCGTGACCGGCGCGGAAGCACACGCGCTCGGACTCGTGACGACGCTGGTGGAGGACGATGACGCCGTCGGACCGGCCGCGGAAGCGCTGGCGACGACGCTCGCCGCGCACGGCCCGCATGCGTTGCGGGTCACGAAGGCGTGGCTCAACGAGATCGACGGGTCGCTCGACGACGCCCGTTTCGACGCTCCTGCCGCGGACACCGCGGAGGCGGCATCGACGAGCGCAGAGACGGCGGCGCGCCTGGCCGCGATGTGGGCGCAGCGCGCTCGGGACTCGTGAGGCGGCGTCAGGCGGGCGGCGCCGAGCGCGGGTGTCCGGACCGGTCGTGCTGATGCGACGCGGCGATCGACCAGACGGGCGCGTGGGACCTTCCGACGAACAGGCGGATCTGTCCGATGAGGCTGCCTGCGGGCGTCGGGACGTCGATGATCCACGGCAGCGCATCGAGCCAGACGTCGAAGAACCGCTTGCAGTCGTGCCGGTTGTCGACGTAGTAGCAGCTCCGTTGCGTCGAGAGCTCGACGGTCATGTTCAGGCCGGGGTTCGCGGTGTTGATGCCATCGACCTCCTGGTCGTCCGCGTTGCCGTTGAGCAGGGTGTCGTTCACGTAGGCGATGAGCGCGTCCGCCGGCATCGCCATGCCCCGGAGGTTCGGCAGTTGCGCGAGCTGATCCCACGCGATGCGCGCGTTGCCGGGATCGCGGGCGGCGATCTCGTCGCGCACCGCGTTCTGCACGGCGACGTGCGCCGCCTCGTCGAGGTCGACCGTCGTGAACGTGAATCCGGCGAATCCCTGGGTCGGCATGCGTACGCCCTCCGATGCGAAGAATACTGCGGAATGGACGACATCGTACCGGCTCGATGCCGTCCGCAAGGGACGTCGGGACTCAGTCGCCGGAGGAGATCGTGTCGTCGTGCGGGCGCGGGTCCGGCGCGAACGGGTCGACGCTCTTGACGCAGCGGAACCCGAGCGTGATGAGGCGGTCGTCGCGATGCTCGCGGTGGAGCGTCATGAGGTGCATGTCGGGTTCGAGCGGCATCGTCCACGCATAGCCCTTCGAACACCGGTGCTCGCGCGCGACGGGATCGTCCGACGACAGCATCGGGAACGCCATCGTCTCGGTCCACTCGCGCACGTTGCCGGCCATGCCGAGCACGCCGTCACGCGTCCGGTCGCGGGATCCCGGCGCGAGCGGACGCACGGGCAGGACCCAGCGATCGACGAGGTCGCGCAGACGCGGACGCTCGTCCGGCGACCGCGACGCCCGGCCGCCCGCGTCGTCCGGGTCCGTGACGGCGATCGGCCCGGATCGCGGCGCGACGGCCTGCGGGAGCAGACGTTCGTTCGCCCGGTCGCCGGGATTGAAGTTCGCCCAGTCCGCGGATTCGATCGGAC
>JAGQOI010000053.1 GCA_020427625.1 Phycisphaerales bacterium
CCGCGCATCACGCGCGAGGCCTGCGGATCGAGCTCGACCTCGGGCAGTTCGGCGGTCTCCTGCCCTTCGAGGCGCAGCAGGCGCTGCATGCCATCCTGCCCGGCCGGATCGGGGATGCCGATGATGCGCTCTCGGCCGTCTACACCGATGCATTCGAGCAGGCGCTGCACGACTCCGGGTGGTTCGACCACACGCATCACCTCGCGGCGCTGAGCGAGATGCTCGAGGACGAGCGGATGTACGGCGCCCGCGGACGCTCGACGACATGACGTCGCTCGCCGTCGTCGCATCGCCGGACGACGTCCTCGCTCTCCGCGAGTCCGCCCCGGCCGCGCTCGACGGACACGTGCTCGCCCTCGACGTCGACGTTCACCTCGCCCTCGTCGCGGAAGGCATCGCGCCGCTCACGCCGTGGTCGGTCGTGGACCATGACGATGTCCCTCGCCTCGAAGCGATCGAACGGGAACTCGTCGCAACCTGGTCCGCCGCCGCCGTCGCGATGATCGACGGCGTGAACCTCTTCGATCTCGGCGCACACCGACATCGGGCCTTCCTCGCCCGCGCCGTCTGGCTCGCGTTCGTCATCGAGGCCGCGCTCGTCCGCGTCGCGCCCGAGCGCGTCGTCACCCTCACGCCGCCACTCGACGCCCACGGGCTCGAACCCGCGCCGGGCGTGACCCGCATCGCGCTGCTCGACGCGCTCGTCGCCGACCTCGCGGCCGGTCGCGCGTGCGCCGTCGAGGTCGCCGCGCGACTCGACCGCGATCCCGGCGACCGCTTCGGCGCGACCGGCGCCGGCGAACGTCCTCCGATCGATCTCGATGACCTCGCCGACGGAACGACGCCGCTCGTGGTGTTTCACGCCAACGGCGGCGACCTGTCGCGCCAGGCGCCGGTCATCCGGCGACTGGTCGACGACCATGACGTCCGCGTCCTCCGCGTCCACCGCACCGGAGATCCCGACGCGACGCCGCTCGACAACGTCGTCACCGCGCACGAGTCGCAGGTGTCGGGCCCGCATGCGTTCACCGCGACCGATCGCGTGCGTCTCGGCGCGTCTCGCGAGCGGTTCGAAGCGGCGCTCGGCGCCTCGTCGGCCGCGATGCGGTGCGGCTACGGCGGCGCCGCCTGGCGGTCGCATCTCGACTTCCTGTTCGGCGACTACGCCGCCCGCATGACCTGGCATGTGCGGGCGTGGACGCGCCTGGTCGAGCGTCTGCGCCCGGCGGCGGTCGTCACGAACAGCCCGGTGCCGCTGTTCGATGTCGCCGTCGCCCGGGACGTTCCCGGCCTGTTGCTGCCGCACGGCGCGATGCTGATGGGCGCCGACGGCTGGTTCGATGCCGCGCCGCGAGCAACCCTCGGGGCGCTCGGCGTCCGTCACGCCTCCCGCCTGCGTTCGCGTGGCGTCGACGCCTCCCGTCTCGTGACCGTGGGCGAGCCGTCGCTGGCGGCGTTCCGGGCCGATCTCCCGTCGCGTTCGGATCCGATCGTGCAGGCCTGGCGGACGTCGGTCGGTGCCGCGGCCGACGACGGCGTCGTGCTCGCGCTCACGGCGCCCCTCGGGGCGCCGGCGAACCGGGCGACGTTGCCCCGCACGGACTGGGCGGTCGCGATCGAGGACGTGCGACGACTCGCCGCCGCGCTCGACGCGCGTCCCGGTCGTCGCCTGGTCATCCGCGATCATCCCGTCTACGGCACGCCGCGCCTGTACGACGACCTCGCCGCCCGGTGGTCGTGCGTGCACATGGAGTCCGAGTCGCCGCTGGCGGTCGCGATCGCCGGCGCGGACGTCGTGGTCGTGCTCAACGAACTGACCTCCAGCCTGGTCGAGGCATCCTGCGGCGCGGCACCGGTGATCCTCCTCACGAGCGCGATGCCGTGGTGCGATCACGACGCGTGGGGGACCGACCGCTGGCCTCGGGCGACGACGGTGGACCGGCTCGTCGAGTGGATCGACGGGGCGCTCGGGGATGGGAATTGTGTCGAGCAACTGCGGCGCGCGACGAAGGAAGCCTTGGCGGCGCTGGTGGATGGAGCGCCGGAGGATGCGGTCGGCGCGGCCGCGCGGGCCGTGGATGCGATCGTGCGTCCGCCCGCGCCCCTCGTCGGCGAGGAGCCCGTCGCATGTGGATCGACGCCATCGTCCAGGCCCGTCTGACCTCCCGGCGCTTGCCGGGCAAGGTCCTGCGTCCGCTGCACGGTCGCCCGATGCTCACCTACCTGCTCGAGCGGCTGGAGCGGTGCCGGAGGCTCCGGTCGATCATCGTCGCGACCTCGGCCGACGCGTCGGACGACCCGATCGCGTCGTTCTGCGCCGGTCGCGGCGTGCCGTGCGTGCGGGGTCCGCTGGAGGACGTCGCCGGACGGTTCGGCGCAGTCCTCGATGCGTTCGAACCGGATGCGTTCGTGCGGGTGTGCGCGGACAGTCCGCTGCTCGATCCCGCCCTCGTCGATCACGCGGCCGCGCGGTACCGCGCGACCATCGCCGATGTCGTCTCGAACGTCGTCGGGCGGACGTACCCGTCGGGCCAGTCGGTGGAGGTGGTGGGTGTGTCGGCATTCCGTGACGCCTGCGCCCGGATGACCGAGCCGTTCGACCGCGAGCACGTCACGCCGTATCTCTACCGGCACGCCGATCGCTACCGGATCCACGGCTTTCGGTCGTCGCGTCCGATGGGGAACGTGGGTCTGGCCGTCGATACGGAGGCGGACCTGGCGTCGGTGACCGCGATTCTGGCCGCAATGGAGCGACCGCATTGGGACTACGGCCTGGACCAGTTGCTGACCCTGCACACGCGGACGGCGTCGACGCCGGCGGCGATCGCGGTCTGACCGGCACGATTCGCGCCGGCGTGATCGGGCTCGGCGTCGGGATGGCGCACGTGCAGGCGGTTCTTGCGCATGCCCGCGCCCGCGTCTCGGTCGCCTGCGACCTCGACGACGC
>JAGQOI010000533.1 GCA_020427625.1 Phycisphaerales bacterium
AGCGCAAGCAGTTCTCCGTCCGCCTCGGCGGACGACCGTCGTCCGCGGCATGAGAACGGGTCGCGTGCTTCAGGTCGCCGGTAACGGCGATCGCAGAGAAATGACCATCACGCGCGCCGCTCGTCGACGCGCGACAGAATTCGGCTTATCTCCGGACGCCGACCAGCGGACCCGAAAGGGTCCGCTTTTCTGTCGACAGACCCCATCGCGCCGCGCCCGTCACGCTGACGCGTCACGCTGCCGCGACATGGTGACGCGGCCGTCGGCGCCGCAGGTCCCAGATTCGTCGCGCGGCGGGTCGCGAACGCGGGCCCGGAGTCCCCCCGGGCCCGCTGGAATGAGTCGTGGGTGTCCGCGCCATCCGCGCCATCCGCGTCGTTCGCCGACCGTCGCGGCGACGTGCGCGGGCGCCTCGCTCGACGCGCCGATCATCCCCACGCCGCGAGCAGCGCGGCGAGGTCCGACGCGCCGACCGCGCCGTCACCGTCGAGGTCGCCCGGACCCGGAGTCCCCCAGGCGCCGAGAAGCATGGCGAGGTCTGCCGCGTCGACATCGCCGTCGCCGTCGAGGTCCGCCGCGCGGCAGGGCGGAACCGGGACCGATGCCCGGGTGATCACGAGTCCCCAACCGTTGAAACTGCCGACGGGCGAGTTCACCGCGTTCGTGATGACGGTCACGGTCCAGATGCCCTCGCTGGGCATGCCGTCGAATGCACTCAGCGCTTCGTTCGGCGTGTAGCTCGGCGGCGACGTGATCGGATCGAACGGTGAGCCGAAGTTGCCTTCGTCCTCGATCGGGCCGCCGCGGCCTTCGTCGTCGAGCACGATGTCGTACCCGAGCTGTCCGTTGCCGAGCGAGGTCTCGGGAACCCCGGGAAGGTCGATGAGCGTGATCGTCGTGCCGCCGTGCGCGAGGTGCACCGTCAGGTTGCCGATGCGGTAGTCGATGTCGAACGTGAAGTCGATGTCATCGACGGTGCCGACGTCGGTGACGAGCAGATCGTCGATGGTCGTGGTGCTCTCGATCATCTCGAGCGCCGGGCTGAAGATGTTCGTGACTTCGGACACGCCGCCGGCATCGCACTCGTCGGGAATCCCGTTGTCGTTGCAGTCCTCGCTCACGCCGCCGCCGATGTCGCACGGGTCGGGAACGCCGTTGCCGTTGCAATCCGGCTCGCACGCATCCGGCACACCGTCGCCGTTGCAGTCCGGCTGGCAGTCGTCGGGCACGTCGTTCTCGTCGCAGTCGGCCGCGAGGCCGTCGACGATCTCGCAATGGTCGGCGATGCCGTTGCCGTTGCAGTCCGCGACGACGAACCCCAGGCCCGCGAGCCGGTCGATGAGCCACGCGCCGTCACCGGCATCCGCATCGCCGTCGCCGTCGAGGTCGATGGGCGCGGCGACCCACGCGCAGTAGTCGTCGAGATCGACGAAGGCGTCGCCGTTCACGTCGCCGGGGATGATCATCTCCCCCAGCGGCGTGAGCAGCACGACGCCCGCGAGGCCGAGGTTCGCGTTCGACCCGATGAGCGCGATCTGGCCGGCGTTGTTGATCGCCGAGAATCGAGCGTCGAGGATCCAGTTCGCGTACTCCGGCGCGAGCAGGTCGTGCAGGTTCAGCAGTCCCTCGTCGTCGAAGTAGATCGTTCCGCCGACCATGCGGCCGACGGTGACGTGACTGTCGTTGATGTCGTACGCCGCGAACTCCGCCGATTGATTGACGGATCCGCCGAGCTGCTGCCATCCGAACGTCTCGGTCCAGCGCATGGCGGCGATCGTCTCGCCGGAGGTCGGCATGTATCCGCAGAGATCGCCGTGGTTGTTCGCCGCCCAGATGATGCCGCCGCCGCCCGGCGGCAGGGGCATGCCCGTCATCGTGTCGAGGTCGAACATGCCGCCCGACCATCCGACCACGAGTCCGTGGTCATTGACGTCGGTCGGATGCGACGGCGCGTCCTCGCCGAGATCCAGGATGCCGCCCGGCGCGTTGAACCACACAGTCGGTCCGCCCGAGAAGCCGGGGCGGATGGACTGGCCGATGATGTCGCCGCGGTTGTTGATGGCGCTCGCCGTGCAGTCCACATGCGGCGGCACCTGGTCGGGCAATGGGCTGAGGACTTCGATGGTGTACCCACCGGCGCCGTCGGGTGTCCACACCGCTCCCGACACGTTCCCGCTGTTGGAGACGTCGCCCACGATGACGCCGGCGTCGTTCAGTGCCCACGTCAGGCTGGAGGTGGATCCGGCGGGCAGGGGGAGGAGGGTGTAGGGCTGATCGACGCCGACGACGAAGCTCCGGGCCGGGCTCGGCGAAAGGCGCCAGCCGGTGATCACGCCGGCGGCGTTGATGCCCTCGATCTTCGTCCCCTCGCCGAGGTACCGCAGCGCGTACTGCGGCGGATCCGCGAGGGCCGGTCCGGCGGCGGCGGCGACACACGCAAGCATGACGGTGTGGGTCAGGGCCTTCATGGCAACTCCTTCGAGGTCCCGCGAATGGAATGCGGCGGCGGTCGCGCGGGAATGCGCAGCCGCCCGTCCATTGGAGCGGAGGCCTGGCGACGTCGAGGAGATACCCATTTCTCGACCGAAACGTCGTGATTCGGCCGCGGCCCGCCGTCCGAC
>JAGQOI010000534.1 GCA_020427625.1 Phycisphaerales bacterium
ACCGTCGCCGGTGACATCGTCTGGCTCGACGCGACCTTCGCGAGAAAGCCCGCCTTCCAGGCATCCCGCCAGACTTCGAGCGGCACGTCGGCACGGGACGGATCCGGTGTCACCTCGGCGAGGAGACGATCGCTGATCGTCGGCGCGTCCGCCGCGGCGTAGAACACCTCGAACAGGCCGGCATGCACCGCATCGAGTCGCGCATCCGACATGAGCACCCAGCCGGTCGCCGCCTGGTCCACGAGCAGCGCCCACTCGCGATACGCGGCATCGGACGGATCACCTGTGCGCACGTACAGTCGGCGCGACAACGCATCGAGCAGACCGGGCAGCTCGCCCGACCGGGCCGCGGCTTCGAGCGCGACGTCCGGGCGGGCATCCCCCTGGAAGGTCGGAAACTCGTCGAACGTCACGAGCGCGATCTCCGGTTCGGGCGCGGGTTGGCGCACGGTCGGCTCGACGACCGGAGGCGGCGCGACGATCGCCGGCGTCGGGTTCGACGCGACGATCGTCGCGTCCCCGCTCTGCACGAGGAATCGGGTCACGACGATGGCGACGAAGAGCGTGAGCAGCGAGAACAGCAGCGCCAGCTTGACCGTCGACCACGTGTCGCCTTCGAGGAACTCCGGCGCCACGCGATCGACCCACTCGCGCTCCGTCGACGGACCGTCGAGATCCTCGCTCGGACGCGCCATCGTCATGCGCGACGACCCGGCGGTGATCTCGCGCACGCCCAGCGTCGCGCCGCCCGACGCGGCATACGCGGCGAGGCCGGTCACGACGCGGATCAGGCCCTGCACGCTGACGCCGTACGTCGCCGCGAGCGCCACGAGACGGGCCCGACTGTCCGCGTTCCAGCCCCCGCCGCCGACGAGCACCGCGAGCACCTGCCGATCGAACTCCGTCAGACGCAGCGCCGGACGCTCGGTGCGACGCGCCGATGACGCGCTCGGCCCGTTCGACGTCGGCGCGAGCGGGCGCGGCATCGGACGCGGGGCCGGCGCGGCCACCGGCTCGGTGCCCAGCAGCGCCGGTTCGTGCTCCGTCTCCTGCCGGATCGCCTTGAACTCACGCAGCAGCCGGTCGCGCTGCTCGGGATCGCGAAGGATCCGCGCGGCCACGACGACGCGCTCCCGCACCTGCTTCGCCTCCGGCGTCCCCGCGTCGGCGTGCGCATCGATGCGCTGCAACTGCCGGAACAGCGCCTGCTCGATCTGGCCCGCGCGATACTCCGCCGGACGCAGGCCGAGGACCGCGAACGGTCCCGACCCGGGCGGCACGCGAAGGAAGTGCATGACCGGATCCTGGATCACGGGTTCTCCTTGCCGGGGGCCGCGGGAATCCGCGCGTCGAGGGCCGCGAATCGTTCGTTCCAGGGCGGCGGTCCGAGGTCCGGATTGAGCTGCCGGTACTGGTCCATCACGGCCCGCGCCCGCTCGGGCTCGACCGTCGCGAGCACCGACACGAGATGGTACTTCGCTTCGTACCACGGTTCCGTCCGCACCGAGGTCGCCGCGACGATGAGGCGCCAGCACTCCATCGCCCGTGCCGGTTCGCCGAGCGCCTCGCTCAGCAGCCCGACCGACCGCAGCGCCTCGCCGTCCCGCGGGCGCTGGGCGAGCGTCTCCTCGTGCATCGCCAGCGCCTGGCGGGCCAGCGCCGTGTCGTTCGGACTCCGCGACCACAGGCGCGTCAGTCCCTGCGCGACGACGGTGTGGATGTACATGAGGCGGGAGTCGTCCCGCGCGCCGGGCGTGCCCGCGTACTCCTCGAGGATCCGCAGACCGTGCCGGACGACGAGATCGAGCGCCATGCGGTCGTCCTCGACCCGATCGTCCTCGAGGCGGCGACGGCCGATCTCGAACAGCGTCCGCGCGCCGCTGCGCGCCCACACCGTCGTCGGGTCGCGCGTCCAGATCGCGTCGGCGAACGCATCGGCGACGGACAGATCGTCCTCGTACGCGGCCGCGACGATGCGCCGATAGTCGATCTCGTCCCGATGCTCCGCGACGATCTCGGGCACACGTTCACCGACCGCATCGAAGGCCGCGAACACGAGGCGCGCGAGGCGCGGATTCGCGATCGACTCGCTCAGCGCGACATCGAGACAGCGTCGACAGTCCACGGCGAACCGCGTCGCGCCGTCGCCGGCGCCGCTCACCTCGTGCTGGTCCGACATCACGAGCGGCACGGCGAGGTCGAGGTAGCGCTGGCCATACTCGGCGGCGGCGTCGATCGTCGTCGCGTCGTGATGCAGGGCGTAGAGCATGGCCGCCGCCCGACGAACCGCCGGGGCGCGCATGTCGCTCGACTCCGGCACGGCGAGCAGTTCGTCGACGAGTTCCGGCGACGCATCGTCGGCCTTGTACGCGCGCATGAGCACGAGCGTCGGCGCCCGTTCATCGCTCGGGTAGTCCCGAAGGAACCGCTCGACGAGGGTGTCGAGCTCGGCCGCCAGACGCTCTCCCGCGCCGGCCTTCACGAGCCGGTCGGCGCAGGCGATCGCCATCCACAGCGCCTCCGCCGCGTCGTCCCCCTTCAGCGACTTCTCGGCCTCGAGGAAGGCGAGCCGGGCGTCGATGAAGTTGCCCTGGAAGAACAGGCACCAGGCCGCGAGCTTGCGGCACGCGGCGACGGCGTCGGGATACTGCGCCGCGTCGAGTTCGGACAACGCCAGCGCGAAGTCCTTCGCGGCATCGGCGTAGCGGGCGAGATGATCCGGGTTCGTCGCCGGCTCGGTGCTGTCGTGCGCGGCCCGCACGGCCTGGTAGACGAGGATCCCGCTCACGTACCGCAGCGCGAAGCCGCGATCACCGAGGGCGGAGACGCCGTACCGCTCGGCGAGATCGAGCACCTGCTGGAGTTCGCCGCGCGACGCGAGCTCCGTCACGGCCCAGCGGGCCAGCTTTCGAGCGTCCGGGTCCAACTGCTCCTCGAGCGACTGGACGGCGACGAGTCGAAGCCAGACGGCCGGGACGTCGACCGATCGGGCGACGAGACGGTCGATCTCCGCGCGAGCCGCGGTGTAGTCTTGCTGTTCGAGATCGATCACGAGCGTCCATGCCGGCGCCTGTTCGCGCAGCGCCGGGAACGCCTGTGGATGATCGAGCAGCCGGATCCACTCGAGGGCCGTCCGCTGACGCTGGTTCAGCGAGTGACAGAGCGCGACGCCGAGGATCGAACGGGCGATGACCTCGACGTCGCGGAGATCGACGGAGATGTCGTTCGCGGAGGGCATCGACGCCTCCGACCCGAGAATCGTGGCGAACGCCGCGATCGCCTCGTCGAGGCCGAGGCGCGACTGCCCGAGCCAGGCGCGGTAGTACAGCGCCCAGCCGTGGAGGAACGTCGCC
>JAGQOI010000535.1 GCA_020427625.1 Phycisphaerales bacterium
GAAGCCCAAGCCCGCCGCGAAACCCAAGCCCGCCGCGAAGCCCAAGCCGGCCGCGAAGCCCAAGCCCGCCGCGAAGCCCAAGCGCGCCGCGAAGCCGAAGCCGGCCGCGAAAGCCAAGCCCGCCGCGAAGCCCAAGCCTGCCGCGAAGCCCAAGACTGCCGCGAAGCCCAAGACTGCCGCGAAAGCCAAGCCGGCCGCGAAAGCCAAGCCGGCCGCGAGGAAGCGAGGCGGGCGATGAGTGACGTCGACCTCGTGGACGCCGTGTTGAGCGAGATGGCCGATCCGATCGCCTGGCGACGTCATGTCGACGCCGCGGCAGGACGTGACCACGAACTCATGACCCTCGGCATGCTCGACGCCGAACGAGATGCGGCATGGGCGGCCGGTGACGAGGCGCGGGCCGGTGGCCTTGCCGAGGACATCGCAGCGTTCGAGGCGAGCCTGTTCCGCGAGGATGCCGATGCCGAATGAGACGATGACCGACGCGTGGCGTTCGGCATGGATCGAGCGATGTGCAGAGCGGCTCTTCCGCGGCGTACGCGCCGCCGCGGACCCGGTGGCCCGGATCCTGCTCGGTCAGCCGGGAGCCGGCAAGTCGACCGTGGCGGCGGCGATGCGCACGCTCTGCGATCCACACCGCGGGTTCGTCCATGTCGACGCTGATGAACTGCTCTACCTTCATCCCTCATTCGTACCGTGGGCAGAAGAGGATCATGAGGCCGCTCACCAGGGACTGTCGGGCGACGCGGCAATCGCGGCCGACGAGATCACCTCACGCGCCGCCGCCCGATCCGTCGACCTGCTGTTGGAGATCGCTCCTGCGTCCGCAACGGTCGTGACCGATCTGATCGCATTCCTCGCCGATGCACACTATCGAACGGAACTCATCGTCGTCGTGACCGAGCCGGACGTGAGTTGGGCGGCCGCGATCACGAGGTTCGAAGGCCAGGACGCCGCGTTCGGACTCGGACGCTGGGTGGATCCCGACGTGCACGACGCGGTGTGTGAAGCGATGCCGGAGGTGCTCGACGCCGTCGCCGAGCAGGGCCTGACCGACCGGCTCGTTCTGGTGGCGCGCGGCGGCACGACGCTGGCTGATTCGAGGCGAGGCGACACCTCGTTCCGAGCCCTTCTGCCGGCGTCATTCGGTGGATCTCCGACGGTCGACGCCTCCGATCCGACGCCGCCCGCACCCCCTTCGCCCGTTGACGACCGAAGCGGCGTGCGGATCAACCGTCTTTCGGGTCGCGCCCGCGACGTCCCGCCGCGGGAAGCGGCACCGACGCCACGGGTGACGCTCGCGACCGGGGTACGCATCAGTCGCCTGCCCCGAGCGCCGACCGCGTCGGTACCGGAGCCGTCCCGGCCCTCGGCCGCCCCGGATTCCCAGGCCGCCCCGCCGCGGCCCGCGGCCCCGACCGACCATGCGACGAAGGACCGGGATCGACCATCCGCGGACGCGACGCCGAGATCGACCGGACCGCCCACGCCGCCTCCGGTCGCTCCGGCGGACGCCTCGCGAGCCGCACCTGAATCACCGGGTGGACCATCCGCACGGGTGCAGGGCGCGCCGTCTCCCGAGGCGGATCCGCGGTTCGTCCGGCTGACGCCTTCCGAGCAGCGTGATGTGCTTCGTCGGGCACGCCAGCAGGCGAGACTGCGCGCGCTCGCGGACGAGAGCTGAGACGAGAGGCGGCCTTCGATGCGAGCGTCGCATCGGGCCGGCGTCGTCTATCTGAGGTGGGAAGTTGACGTTCGAGCCGCTCGCACGATACTTCTCAATAGTGACTTGTCGTGACTCAATGAGGGAGTTGAACCTTGAATACCAAGTACATCGGCGGTCTTCTGACCGGCGCCGTCCTGATCCTTGCCGGATGCCAGGGACCCGTCCAGGAACTCAAGACAAGCCTCGTGACCGATTCGCGGGCTCGAGTGGAGACGGATTTCGGCGGTGACGTTCGCACCGCGCATCCCGAGGCCGACCAGTACCTGCAGGGCGTGGCGCGAGACGTGCATGCCACCCTTCGGAACGCGCTGAAGCAAAGCGGCGCGGGCGGCAAGGCGCCGATCGTTCACGTCCTTGATTCCGCCGAGATCTCGCACTTCCATCTGCCCGGAGACGTCTACCTCACGCGTGGTCTTCTCAACGAGTTGGACAACGAGGCGCAGCTTCGCAGCGTCCTCGGCATCGAGCTGGGACTGATGAGCGAGGGCATCCTCGACAAGGCGATGACCGACGCCGCCCGGAAGGAGGTCGATTCGCGTCGGGCGCGGGGCGTCCTCGAGGGGCTATGGAACGAAACGGCTGGACGATTCACCGGCTCCGGCGGGACGGTGACGGATGCGTTGTTCGACGCACGGGAGAGCCTCAAGGAGGAGTTGTTCTCGACGTCGAACGGCACGCCGCAGTTCGGCTATCGCTACACGACCGACCAGATGGCGACCGCCGATCGGCTCGCGATCCGGAGTCTCGTCGCCGTCGGCCTGGATGCCCGGCAGCACCTGCTGTATCTGCGGCTCATGCAGAGCCACGGCAACATGACGCAGGGGCTCGTGGAGTCGCAGCAGATCGACGAGGCGAGGTTTGCCACGGTCGAAGCGCTGTTGAACGAGCTCTCGCCGAGTCCACCCTCCCGAGAGACCCGCGTCGCGTCGTACGAACAGCACGTCGGTTCGGCATTCACCCAATAGTCACCGTCTGACGACGTGCCCGGAACGAGACGGGCCGGGACCACCATCGGGAGACCCGCCGGACGGAGGACGAACACACGCTGTCCGACGACGTGACCAGGGAGCCGCCTCCGGCTTGCGTCGCGCCGCCGCCGCACCACCGAGTCTCGCACCCGTCGTTCAACCGTCTCTCGGACCCTGTGTACTCTCCGCGCGGACGAGTCCCTTGACCTGCGCGAGGATCTCCGCGGTATCGATGCGGCCCACGGCGTCGCGAGGGAGCACCCTGGCCATCCGGGCCAGCCCCCCGGGACCGTCCTTGCGCACCATCGCGAGGAAGAAGCCGCCCGCGAACACGAGCCCGAACAGGAACACGACCGCCGCGGCACCGATCCAGCTCGGCGGCTCCTGAACGAGCTGGAGCTGGGCCGCCGCGGCCGCCTCGTTGGCTGCGAACCAGCGCGAGGCGTCGAGGATGTCGTGGATCACGAGCGCGTCGAACGCGCGGAAGCTCCAGTAGGCCGGAACGGCCGCGCGGGCGATGGTCTCCGACCACCCGTTCAGCGTCAGGATCGCACCGGCGAACAGCACCTGCGGAATCACGACGGCGTTCATGATCATGATCGCCAGCGTCGCGGCATCGACGCGCGTGC
>JAGQOI010000536.1 GCA_020427625.1 Phycisphaerales bacterium
AGCGCTGGGACCCGTCCCGCGGGCGCGGGAACGAGGGGTACGAGGGCGTGCCGCCGCGCACGAACGCGGCCGCGCCGGCGGGCACGTGGCAGACCTTCGACGTCGTCTTCCGCGCCCCGCGCTTCGACGCGTCCGGGCACAAGATCGCCGACGCGCGTTTCGAGCGCGTCGTGCACAACGGCGTGCTGATCCACGAGGGCGTCGAGGTGACCGGGCCGACCCGGGCCGCGCCGTTTCACGATGAACGGCCGTACGGACCGCTCATGCTCCAGGGCGATCATGGTCCGGTCGCGTACCGGCACATCCGCCTGCGGACGCCCGAGTGAGGCGGGCGAGGTCTACGGCGCGCCGATCCACACGCGCGCGGTATAGGCGAACCCGAGCAGCGTCGTGAACGACACGGAATCGGTGATCATGATGAGGAAGATCGCCGACGCCTGGGCGGGATCGAAGCCGAAACGACGCATGAGCAGCGGCACGAGCGATCCGGTGAACGTGCCGACGGTCATCGAGACCCACATCGCCGCCGCGCCGATCAGACCGATCCGCCACGACGCCGTGTCGATCGCGATCGACAGCAGCGCGACGATGCCCGCGATCGACAGCGCAATGAGGAACCCGTTGAGCAGACCGACGATGCCTTCGCGGACGATGAGCGGCCAGACGCGATCGCGCCGCACCTGGTCGAGCACGATGCCGCGCAACGTCACCGCGAGCGCCTGGTGACCCGCGTTGCCCGACACCGCGGCGATCACCGGCATGAGGACCGCGAGGAACGCGGCTTCGGCGATGAGCGGCTCGAACTGGAGGATCACGAACGCCGCGGGCAGCGAGATCGCCAGGCTGATCACCAGCCACAGCGACCGCCCGCGGATCTTCTCGCCCACGCTCGAGTACACCGCCTCGCCCTTGCCGGCGCCGACGGTCTTCTGCACGTCCTCCGTCTGCTCCTCGCGGATGATGTGGATGACGTCGTCGAACTCCACGACGCCCAGCAGCCGGTTCGCGTCGTCCGTCACCGGCAGCATCGCGTGATGGTACCGGTCGAACGCCCGCGCCACCTCCTCGCGATCGACGTCCGGACGCACCGTCACGACGTCGCGGCTCATGAGATCGCCGATCCGCTCCCGCGGACGCGCAAGCAGCAGCTCGCGCAGGCCGAGCACGCCGACGAGACGCCCGTCCGCATCGACGACGAGCGCGTGATGCGTGCTCATCGACACGTCGGTGCTGCGAATGAACTCCGTCGCCGACTGGACCGTCATGTCGTCGGTCAGGGCGAGGTAGTCCGTCGTCATCATGCCGCCGGCGGTCTCCTCGCCGTAGTGCAGCAGGGCGACGACGTCGATCGCCGTCTCGCGGTCCATCCGCCCGACGAGCCGGTCGCGATCCGCCGGCTCGACGACCTGCAACAGATCGGCCGCGTCGTCCGGCGCCATGAGCCCCAGCAGGTGCGCCAGGTACGCCGGTTCGTCCTCGATCAACTCCTCCAGCACGCCCGTCGCGAGGGGACGCTCCATCTCGGCCAGCGCGTCCGCCGCGGCCTGGTCCTCCATCCGGTTCAGAACGTCCGCGGCCGCCTCTTCCTCGAGCGTCTCCAGCGAGTCCGCCGCGTCCGCCGCGTGCTGACGACCGACCGCATCCGCCAGCGCGGGACCGTCCACGCCCTGCGCGATCAGGGTCGCGACATCCACCTCCGGCGCGTCGGAGGGCGGCAGCGCATCGCCCTCGGGCGCGGGTCGGGACGCATCGGGTGGGTTCGACATGGACCTTCAGTGTACCGCGCGCCGCCGGCGACATCCGCGATGGCCGCGCACGACGCATAATGCACCCACGCTCATGAACCCGACCCCCAACGTCATCACCATCGACGATCCCGCCGACCCGCGCCTCGACGTCTATCGCGACGTGCGCGATCGCGATCTCCGCGGCCCGTCCGGACGACCCGGACGCTTCATCGGCGAACAGGCGCTCACCGTCGAGAAGATGCTCTCCATCCCCGGACTCACCGAATCGGTCCTCATCGCGCCGAACTGGATCGATCGCCTCGCGCCCCTCGCGCCGCCCGACGTGCCCGTCTACGTCGTCACCCCCGACACCATGGCGACGATCGCCGGCTTCCCGATCCACCGAGGCGTGCTCGCGGTCGGCCGACGACCCGCGCCGGAATCCCGCACCATCGACGCCGCCGTCCCCACCCGCAGCGGCCCGCTCACCGTGCTGCTCTGCGAGGACATCACGAACATCGACAACATCGGGCTGCTGTTCCGCAATGCCGCGGCCTTCGCGGCGGACGCGGTCGTCCTCAGCCCGCGCTGTCACGATCCGCTCTACCGCAAGTCGATCCGCGTCTCGATCGGGCACGTCCTCACGATGCCGTGGGCGCAGAGCGTGACGTGGGTCGATGATCTCGACCGGTTGCGGCGCGAGTGGGGGATCACCCTCATCGCCGCCGCCCTGACCGACGACGCCCGCGCGATCGGCGCCGTCGATCCGCCGGATCGGGTCGGCATCGTGGTCGGTGCGGAGTACTCCGGGCTCAGCGCCGACACGCTCGCCCGCTGCGACGTCGTCGCGAAGATCCCCATGGCGCCCGGCATCGATTCGCTCAACGTCGGCGTCGCGTCGGCGGTGTTCCTCGAACGCTTCAGTCGCGGCACGCGCCGGTGACGCCCCTCACGCCTTCTCTCGCGTCCCCGCGCTCTTCGCCTTCTTCGTCACCACCTTCTTCGTCATCGTCGCGGACCTGGTCGTCTTCTTCTTCGATCCGGCCGCACTCTTCGTGCGCCCGGCGCGGGCCAGTTCGTAGCTCTCATCGAGCCACTTCTGCCAGAGTCGCGTCGGCATCGGCGCGTCGGCGGTGAACCGGGCCGTCACCCAGTCGGCGCCGACCTGGTACCGGTCCGGCTCGGCCTTCGCCAGCGCGAGGGCTTCGGGCCGCGAGGCGAGAAGTTTGAACATCGCCTTGTGGCGGCCGCCCTGCATGCCCACGAAGAAGAACGACCGCCCGCCCGTCTTGAACGAGCTCTGCGTGCACGCCGCGCCTTCGTCGACGTCGGGATATCGGCTCGCCCGCAGGCGCATCGGATCGGTGGGATCGGTGCTCTTCGCCGCCATGTGGGGATCTCCCTTCGAGTCGACCATCGGGTCGAGGCGCGACGGATCGGTCTTGCGGACCGACGTCACGACCCGAAGATCTTCGCCAGGCGAGCCTGCGCCTCGTCGCCGGCGATGACCTCCGCCGACAATGCCGCGGCTCGCTCGAACACCGCGTCCTCCATCGACCCGTCGAGTTCGTTGAGCCAGCGTTTCGTCACCGCCATCGCCTGCGGTCCGCCGCCGGCCAGCGCGCGGGCGAGTTCGAGACTCGTCGACTCCAGTTCCTCGCGCGCGACGAGATGCGTCGAGAGACCCATGCGATGTCCCTCCGCGCCGCTCACCGTCCCGCCCGCGAGCAGCATGGCCCGCGCCGGACCGGCGCCGATCTTCCGAATGAGCCACGGCGCCACGACCGCGGGACAGACGCCGAGACCCACCTCCGGGTACCCGACCTTGGCCTCCGGATGCGTGATCGCGAAGTCGGGCACGACCATGAGCCCGCATCCGCCTCCGACCGCGGCCCCCTGGACGCGGGCGATCGTGGGAATCGGCAGTCGCCGGATCGCGCGGGAGACCTCCGACAATCGCCGCAGCATGCCCGCCATGCGTCCGGCGTCGGCGAGGACGCCCTTGAGATCCATGCCCGCGCAGAACGACTTGCCGTGACCGGCAAGGATGAGCACGCGGACCGACGGATCGGCGGCGATCGCGTCGACGGCATCGCCGAGCGCGTCGATGAGCTCCACCGACAACGCGTTCCGCGCCTCCGGACGATGCATCGTGATGGTCGCGATACGCTCGACCGACGCGTCATCACGCGCGGGAGCGAAATCCGTCAAAACGAGTTCCGTCGCCGACATGCGACGCAGTGTACCGCGTTCGCCCGCCGTCGCCGCCGTCAGGTCGCCGCCTCGCGGGCGAACGCGGCACGCAGGCGGCGGACCGGCGGATCCTCGTCGTCCATGAAGTCCGCGATCGGTCCCGTCGGGCTCAGACCGACGCCGGCGGCAAGATCGAGCAGTTCCGTCGGCGTGAGCGGCCAGGGCGGCCCGAGCTCCGGCGCCGCCGGCACATCGTCGCCGCGACAGATCACCAGCAGATGACCGACGCGCCCCACGAGCGCCGCGATCGCCGCCATCGCCTCCGGACGACGATCCGGTCCCAGCGCCTGGATCGTGTTGATCTCGACGACGAGGTCGAACCGGTGCGTCCAGCCCGGCGGCAGATCGAACAGGTCCGCGTGAACGTACGACTCGGCACGCTCGGGATCGATCCGACGCGCCCAGTCGATCGCCGTCGCACTGCAGTCGAACCCGATCACGTCGTACCCGCGACGATGCAGTTCCTGCACGTCGTGGCCGAGACCGCACCCGACCACCACGACCCGCCCGCCGCAGCGGATGAGCGACGGCGCGACAACGTCGAGCCAGCGCACGAGGGCGGGATGCGGACGCTCGTCGGCCCACGGAACGCGCGAGGCGTCACCGGTGGCATCAGCGTAGATCGTCTCGAAGAACTCGGTGGTCGTGTCGACCGGTGCCGCGGGACTCGTCATCGCGAACCCTCCATCCATCGTTGGATGATCTCTCCTCCCGCCGATCGGACCTCGATTCCAGAATACTCCGGATCAGACCCCGCACCAACACAAACCCGCGCCTCCATGACTTCGTGACATCAGGAACGAAGTTACGATCGTCCATGCATGGGTCGGTCAGTCCGGCGGCCGCGGGAGTCCGCGCACTCGTCGGGCTCGCATCGTCACGGATGGGACCTCGACGATAGGCGACGACATGCGACGACATGACGGCGGCTCCCACGCGGGGAGCCGCCGTCGTTCCTGAAACCATGCCACCTTCAGGACGATCGGGCGATGACGCCGCCGGCATCGGTCGGAACCGCCCTGCCGGCCACGCCACCGTCACTCAAAACGACCCCGCTCGGGGAGGCAATCCGACCGAGGTCGATCCAGGGCGATGGGTCGTTCCTGCGAACCGAATGAAGCATGGCAAACGTCGGCGGCCGTCGCCAGACGCGCGCGGCTCGAATGGCGACTCGCGGACCGGTGGCGCGGGATCGCCGGATAATCCACCGCCTGCCGTTACAATCGCCGCCATGCCGAGACCGCACACCGCGCTGTACGCCGGCTCGTTCGATCCGATGACGTCGGGTCACCTCGACGTGCTCGGTCGGGCGCGGCGGATGTTCGATCGCATCGTCGTCGGCATCGGCAACAACCCGGCCAAGTCGGTGCTGTTCTCGCTC
>JAGQOI010000537.1 GCA_020427625.1 Phycisphaerales bacterium
GGTCTCGTCGGCGTCGAGTTCCGAGTCGAGATCGTCATCGAGTTCATGGGACTCGAAGAGGTGGGCGATGATCTCGAGCTTGTCGTAGACGTCGGACATGGATGCCGGGCGATCCTCGGGCCGGACCTCGACGCATTCGAGGATGCACTTGGACAGGAGGGGGTGGATCGCGGGGTCCTTCTCGTGCGGCGGGATGGGCGCCTTGAGTTGTTCGGTGTCGATGGCGCCGGAGAAGACGCCGTTGGCGTCCTCCTTGGGTGGGAGGGCGGTCGGGATGACTTCGCGGCAGAGCACCCAGTACATGGTCGCGCCGAAGTTGTAGATGTCGGTCTGAGCCGCGATCGCCTGTCGGTGGGCCTGCTCCGGCGCCATGTATCCCGGCGTGCCCTGGATGCGTTTCTTGACGGTCCCGATGGCGCAGGCCTGTCCGAGGTCGATGATCTTCACCCGCGGGCCGTCGGCGACGAGCACGTTGCTCGGCTTCATGTCGGCGTGCACGAACCCGCGTTCGTGCATGTGCTGAAGTCCCGACGCGATCTGCATGAAGATGACGACCGCTTCGAGCATCGACTTCGGGTCGTACTGGTCGAGGCTCACGGCGTCGACGAGTTCGAGGAGGAGCGAGACCTCGTAGACCTTGAGCAGGCGCCGATGCTTGATGAGCCGGTTCACGCCACGGACGTTCGGATGATCGAGCTTCGACCCGACCTGGTACTCGATCTCGCACTGGTCGAGGAACCGCTGGTCCTTGTCGGTCTGCTTGACGACCTGTTTGAGGGCCCAGATCTGCTTCGTCTTCGGATCGTGGACCGCGTACAACTCCGACGCCGCACCGTTGCCGATGTGGCGAAGGACGCTGTAGCCGGCGATCTGAGTCACACGAGACATAGACGGTGGGATCGACGAAGAGGGGTGACGATGCCGCAACCACCGCACGCGCTGGCTTGGGCGAATGACCTGATGCCCGGGACCGACCTGACCGGACCATCGTCCGGACCGGACGGGACCTTGAACGAGATGGTCGGGACGACGGACCCGCAGACTGGCCGCCGCTGGACGTGATCGGTAGCGTACTCCACCAGACCCGACCGATCAACGGCCCGGAACCGGCTCGCGTCGATGAACATCAATATGGATGGGTCAGTCGACGAGCTGTTCGCGAAGCGTCGCGGCCGGGAAGAATCGCCCGGGACTGCTCACCGGCGCCAGGTCCCGATGCAGATAGACCTGGTCCGCCGCGATGTCGAACCGCTTCTGAAGACGCTGCACCAGACTGATCAACTCCGCGATCTGATCCTGCGTGAAGGGACGCTGGTCCCCGTTGCCGATCAGGCAGATGCCGATCATCCGCTCGTTGTACCGCGCGGCATCACGACCGGCCGTATGCGCCCCGGCCTTCTGCTCGTTCCAGCGGTACCCGACGTGCACCGTCCCGTCACCGAGCCCGTTGCCGTTGCCGATGAGGAAGTGATACCCGAGACCGTCGTACCCGTACCCGCGATGCAGACGATCGAGCGACTTCGCGTCGCCCGCCGGGCTCGCCGAATGATGCACCACGATCCCGTCCCAGCGGGACGAGTCGATCGGCGCGTCGATGTCGAAGATCACGTCCGGAGCCAGGCCGCTCGACAGAAGACCCGTCCGAGTCGCCGGAAAACCGCCCGGAGAATCGCCGTCACCGATCGCCAGAAGCCCCGTGACGATGGTCATCGCGGCGATGAAACTGAGCCAGATGATGTGCGTTCGCGTCACGGCAGCAGCGTTCCCAGACGGTGCGATCACAGCAGGTCCCCGCATGATACGGGCACCACCTTCAATATCCACGTAGATCGGACGATGAGGGCGGATTTCATTGAGGAAATCGCCGTTTTCGTGCCTGCGACGCCCGCATCACGCGACGACGACCGCGGCGACGAACACGACACGTCCCGATAACGAATCCCGCACCGTCCATCTCGCCCCGACGACCGCCCCGACGACGACCGCCCCGACCGCGGCGACTACCGCGGCGACAGACGCGCCCGCAACGCCGGCTGCGGCGCGCCGAACACGTCCTCTTCCGTCAGCGGCACGTACCGGTTGCGAACCCGGTCGTGATTCTCGAACTGCGTCCGCGGGGCATTCGACGGGAACAGCGGCGTATAACACCCCGACAGCATCGCCGTCCCGAGCATCGCCGCCCCGAACACCGCCGCCCGCACGCTGTCTCGCACTCGAATCCGCATCGATCCGCCAGTATACCCGCCCCGACACCCACCCGACACCAACCCCCGACCGACCGCCGGACCTTCCCCGGACCGACCGCCCCCCTACCGCTGAAGCGTCACCTCCGCGACGAGCACCGCGCCCGTCACACCGTCCACGTATCGCGCGATGACCGTCACGCCCGACGCCGCGTCCACCGGGCCCGACAGCGGCACCCGCACGGTGTAGTGCGTTCCCAGCAGCGCCGAACGGTACGCCTCGCTCACGCCCCCCGGGTCCAACTCGACCCGACCCAGCGACCGAACCCCGCCGCCGGCGACCCCCGAAGGACCGACGCAGTCGACCGTCAACGTCCCCACGAGCGGGACGAACCGCTGACGCCCGTCCGTCGGCGTCAGGTACACCGTCGCGACGACGCCCGATCCCGCATCCGGATCGCTCCCGGCGGACGCCGCGAGGTGCGAGCGGGGGTCGATCCGCAGACCGGTCACGCGCGGGACGGCGGCGAGGATGTCCGGCGACAGCCCGGCGACCCGGGCGGCCGCGTCGATGGACTGGCGGAGTTCCGCGACCCTCGCCTCGAGGGCGGCGTTCTCCTCTTCGAGCGTCATGACGCGGGCCCGGAGTTCGTCGTTCTGGTTCCGCCACGAGCCGCGCGAACGACAGCCGCCGGCGCCGAGGATCAGGACGATCGCCGACACGACGCACACCGCGGCGGCCACGGGCGACGAGGGTCGACGAGGGTCGGACGACATGGGCATGGCGTGCAGTCTACGTCGGCGGTCGCGCGCCGTCGTGCCGGGTCGGGTCGGGTTGGTGGTACGATCGCGCCCGGCGACCCGATTCGGCGACCCGTTTCGGCGACACGGTCTCGGCGACACGGTCTCGCCGACCCACTGCGTTCCCAGGGAGGACCCGTCATGCTCGTCGTTCGATTGCTGCTGGTTCTCGGCGCGATGATGACGGTGTGTGCGGGCGGCTGCGCGACGACCCCCGCGCGTCCGCCGCGCCCGGCCGTGATCAGTCACATCGTGTTCTTCAAGCTCAACGATCCCGCCGACGCCGACGCGTTGATCGCGGCGTGCGATGCTCGGATCGCGCCGATTCCGGGGATCACCGCCTATGCCTGCGGCCGTCACGTCGACACGGGTCGTGCGACGGTGGCGTCGGACTACGATGTCGGCTGCGTCATCGGGTTCGATTCGACGGCGTCGTACGCGCGATACGTCGAGCATCCGGAGCACGTCGCGGTGGTGAGCGCGTGGCGTCCGCGGCTGACGTGGCTGAAGGTCTATGATGTCCTTGATCCGACGCCGTGAGCCGCGCGCCGGGCGTCCGGAGTTGACGGTGACATGGTCAAGGGTCTGAGTCTCGCCAACAAGTCGCAGCTCCTCTTCGGGTTCGCGGTCCTGGTGATTCTCACGGCCGTGCTGAGCGTCCCGTGGATCCGCGAGCAGATCATCGTGCGCGAGAGCCAGATGGACGTCGCCCGCCAGCTCGCGCAGGCCTGGCTCGACGACCAGATCCAGCTCGGCACGCTGCGCCGTCCGAAGGATCGCGACGCGACGCTGCGCATGGCGGTCGTGTTCGTGGACGAGATCGACTCGACGAACGACGACACCGAACCCTTCGTGCAGGCCGCGTACCGACGCTTCCTCGACAGCGAGGACGTCATCGAGCACGTCGCGACGGCGAACGTCGACGGGCGCACGGTCTACCGCTACGCCCGGACGCTCCGCGCCCGCGAGATGCAGGCGATCCGCGACCGGGCGCTGACGAGCTATCACGCGGCGATGCTCGACCCGCTCGTCGCGAACCCGCTTCGCGCCATCCTCGTCATCGAGCGCCGCAGCGAGTTCGCCGAGAGCCAGCTCCTGCTGAGCCAGGTCTACATCATCGCGGCCGGCGTGATCGGCATGCTCCTCGCCGTCCTCGTCTTCTACTTCATCCTCACGAAGCTCATCTTCTCGCCCGTCCGCAAGCTGCGCAAGACCACGGACCTCGTGCAGTCCGGCGATCTCACCGCCCGCTCGCAGATCCGCACCGGCGACGAGTTCGAGCATCTCGCCGAGGCGTTCAACGCGATGCTCGACCGCGTCGCCGCGAGCCAGCAGCAACTGCGTTCGATGAACGAATCGCTCGATCTCAAGCTCAACGAGCTCGCCGAGGCGAACGTCGGCCTGTTCGAATCGAACCGCCTCAAGAGCGAGTTCCTCGCCAACGTGAGCCACGAACTCAAGACGCCGCTGAACTCGATCATCGGCTTCACCGAACTCCTCGACGAGATGGCGGGCACCGATCCCGAGGCCGACCCGAAGCGTCGGCGCTATCTCGGCAACATCCTCACGAGCGGACGCCAACTGCTCGACATGATCAGCGAACTGCTCAACATGGCGAAGATCGAGGCCGGACGCATGGAGGTTGTCGTCGAGCCGGCGAGCATCGAGGACCTCGTCGAGGGACTCGTCGCCATCATGCGCCCGCAGGCGGAAGCGAAGTCGATCACGCTCGACACCCGCATCGCGGCCGGCGTGCCGACCATCGAGACGGATCCCGGCAAACTCCAGCAGATCCTCTACAACTTCCTCTCCAACGCCGTGAAGTTCTCGCCCGTCGAGGGCACGATCACCATCACCGCCAGTCGCCTCACGCGCCAGGACAATTCGCCGGGCGTGCGCATCGCGGTCGCCGACGAGGGCCCGGGCATTCCGCCCGACATGCAGGACACGATCTTCGAGAAGTTCCGGCAGGTCGACGCGTCGCACACGCGCGAGCATTCCGGCACCGGTCTCGGGCTCGCGATCTGCCGCGAACTCGCCGACATGCTCGGCGCGACGGTGACGCTCGTCTCCCAGCCCGGTCACGGCGCGACGTTCTGCGTCGACCTCCCGATGCACCACCAGACGAAACAGGCCCAGCCGCTCATGGGCGACCTGAAGGACTGGCCGGGATAGCCCGAGCCGGGCCCGTGCGTCCCGGCGATACCGGAGGCGTTCTCCAACCAAGATCCGCTCGCGGACTCAGCCGCCCCAGTCGGCGAGCATCCAGGCGAGGTCGGCCGGTCCGACGACGCCGTCGTAGTCGAGGTCGGCGGGCGAGTCCTGCATGCCCCAGTCCTGCAGCAGGACGGCGAGGTCGGCGGCGTCGGTCGCGCAGTCGCCGGTGACATCGGCGCTCGCGCCGGGCCGCGGCGCCAGGATGAGGCCGCCCGGACGCTCCGGTTGAACGCACGTCGCGGCCCGACCCGATCCCCCCATCCTCCCGCGTCGACCGACGACGTCCGAACTTCGGCGCGCGGATCCGGCGGGCGCCCGCCTACACTGTGACTGCCGATGACCCGCCTCGCGACCCCATCCCGACCCGACGACTTCTGGCGCTGCCCGCGCTGCGCGGAATCCGTCGAATCCACCTTCGTCGTCTGCTGGAACTGCGGCACGACGGCGGACGGACGCATGCTCCGGCGCTTCACGCCCGAAGTCGGCGGGTGCTGCGGCGAGGGTGATCCGAACGCGCTCGCGACCGCGGCCGACGTCGCCGACGTCGACCCGCGCCTCCATCGCCTGCGCCGACGCCTGTTCATCACCTGGATGATCACGTGGTTCGCCGGACCGGCGATCATGATCGCGCTCTCGCTCATCCGCGTGCCCGACCGCTACGCGATCATCGAGACGATCGCCTTCGACCTCTGGGTCGTCGGCGCGATCCTCACGCCGGCGCTGTTCTTCTACCACTTCCTCCCGCACGCGACGAGACGGTTCGAGGCGGCGCACCCGTGTCATCGCGGCGGCTGCGGATGTGCCGCGGCACCGACGCCGCCCGGTCGTCACTGAGCGGCGTCGGCACCCGGCACGAGCGTTCCATCCGCGCCGGTCAGCGCGGGCAGGGTCCCCAGTTCGCGAGGACGATGGCGAGATCGAACGGATCGACGATGCCGTCGACGTTCAGGTCGGCGACGTTCGGGCCGGTCTCCCGCCAGCGCGCGAGCACGATCGCGACGTCATCGCTGTCGATCGACTCGTCGCAGTTCAGATCGCCATCGAGCGTGCAACGACTGCCGATCGTGAGATCGCACAGGGCCGGGCTTGCGAACGGTTCCGTCGCGGCCGTGAGCGTCGCCCGCACCTGGACGTACCGTCCGGACAGACCGACGATCGAGCCGCCGTTCGTGACCGCGATGAACGGCTGGGACGCGAGGCCGATGACCGTGTCGGCCGCGCGGGCGACGACGCCGATCTCGGCGCCCGCGGGCGGGTCGTCGCACGCCTCCTCGTTCCACGACACGGTCGTCCAGGGCGTGCCCGGCTTCGCGCCGTCGTGCACCACCGTCCACGTGCCCTGCGGGATGGCCTGGAGGAGCACCGACCCGGTCATGTCGCTGTAGTTGTACGGACCGGCGCCCGCGCCGAGCGAGACGGTGAGATCGACCGCGCCGAGTCCGTCCGCGCCCGCGTTCGGATCGATGCGCTTCGCGGTGCTGGACGTGAGACAGGTCGCCCAGACCTTGCCCGCGGCATCGACGGCGACGCCCGTCGGCGTGACGCCGTCGCCGCCGAGCGGAACGACCTTGACCACCGCGCCCGTCGCCGGGTCGATGCGCGAGACGTCGCTTCCGTTGCTGTTGGCGATCCAGACGTGGTTGTCGACCGCCGTCACCGCGACGCCGCGGTTCCCGCCGGATCCGCCGGACGCCCAGATGTTGAGCAGCGCGCCGTCGGGCGCGTACTGCCGGAGTTGGTTCGAGGTCCACTGCGCGTTGTACGCGTTGCCGAACGAATCGAGGGCGAGGCCGTAGGCGTTCGGCGCATCGAGGTTCATCCAGGTGTCGTCGGCGGTGTCCAGGGTGTTCTTCGTGTCGTACCGGAGCACGGTGATCGGACCGGGCCCGCGATTGGCGGACCAGATGACGCCGGACGCCGTCGTGAGCCCGCCGTACCCGCCGGATCCGACGTCGAACGTGCTGAGCACCGCGCCGGTCGCGTTGTCGAGCAGTTCGAAGCGGTTGTCGGCGCCGAAGTTGCCGGCGACCCAGATGCGGTTCGCGGCATCGACGGAGACGTGCCGCACGTTGTCGGCCTCGACGCGCACGTACTTCAGGATGCACTCGTCCTCGGCGCTCGACACGCCGCCGTTGTCGTCGACGCCGCCGGGATTCGACCACGGCCGGATGTCGCCGAGACCGGTGGACGTGTCGATGACGCCGTTGCCGTTGCGATCGACGCAGTCGCAGCCCTCGACGAGCCCGATCTGCACGACCGAGCCCCGCCCGCCCGACGCCTCGTCGCGGTTGCCCGCCCAGACGGCGCCGTTCGCATCGATCGTCGTGCGCGAGGGATTCCGCGCCCGCCCGTCCGGTGACGACAGGTACTCGCCGAGAATCGCGCCCGTCGCGGTGTCGATCTTCACGATCGTCCCCCGCGCCGACGCGGCGACCCAGATGAACGGAAACGTCTCCGTCTCACCCGTCGGGTTCACCTGCAACTGACCCGGCACGTTCAGGTTCAGGTTGACGATCGTGCCCTCGGCGAAGTCCGCGTCCGACGTATACGTCCGCGGCGTCGCGCACGGCACCACATCCTGCGCCTGCACGCCGCTCCCACCCGACACGATCGCACCCAGCACGGTCGCACCGACCGCGCCCTTCAATGTCATATGCATTCGATCACCCCTGCGGCGCCGAGGTGCCGTTCGTCATCCCGGTGGACGGCCCCCGCCGTCGACCGGGCGTCGACCCGGCATCGAGGCGTGACGCCGCTCGCACTCGACGTCCGCATTCTCCGCGACGCGGGCCCCGACTTCCATGGGAAACCCGCCCCGATCGATCACATCATTTCGTGCTCATGTATCGATCAAGGAACTCCCCGATCGCGCGGATCGCGGTGATGCGGTTCGCCTTCTTCGAGAAGCCGTGACCTTCGTCGTCGAACACGACGTACTCGACCGGCACGCCGCTCTCCCTGACCGTCTCGACGAGTTCGTCGCTCTCGACCTTGAGCACGCGCGGGTCGTTCGCGCCCTGGATGACGAGCAGCGGCTTGCGGATGTTCGACGCATGGAACAGCGGCGAGATGCGGCGCAGACGTTCCTCGTCCGTCGCCGGATCGCCCAGTTCCGCGTACAGCGCCTCGCGGAAGTCCGCCCACCACGGCGGAATCGACTGCAACGTCCGCAGCCAGTTCGTCACGCCGAAGATGTCGATGCCGACGTCGAATGCATCCGGCTCGAACGCGAGCGCCGCGGCGACCATGTACCCGCCGTAACTCCCGCCGAGAATCGCGACGCGATCGCCGTCGACCCAGTCGAGCGATTCGAGATACCGACGCCCGTGAATGCAGTCCTGGAGATCGCCCTCGCCGTGATTGCGGTCGTCGAGGTGGAAGAAGGTCTTCCCGTAGCCCGATGAGCCGCGGTTGTTCACCGCGAGCACCGCGTACCCGTGGTTCACGAGGTACTGGATGAACGCCGAGTACCCGGTGCGCGACTGGCCGCCCGGACCGCCGTGCACCCACACGACCGCCGGCACGGGCGTCGCGGCGCTCGCCTGGTGCGGGCGGAAGAGAAGGGCGGGGATCTCCAGGCCGTCGAAACTCGGGTAGCGGACGACCTCGGACTCGACGAGATGCCGCGCGTCGATCCGCGGCGTCAGGGCATCGGTGAGTCGGGTCGGCGCGGGCGCATCGAGGGCCATCACGTACAGATTCGCGGGCGCGGTGTCGTCGCTCACGTAGAAGGCGACCAGCTTCTCGCTGCGGGAGAAGGTGCCGCCGGTGATGTCGCCGCGGGGGACGCCGGGCAGGACGACTTCCGTGCCCGTCGTCGTGTCGATGATGGTGACGTCGGTCCGCGCATCGGCGTTGACGGCGACGACCTGGTAGCGCCCGGTGAACGACTCGCCGAACGCCGCGATGTCCCAGTCCGCCTCGCGCACGAGCGCGTGCGCGTCCGTCGCGAGGTCGTACGCCCAGAGACGCTCCCACTCGCTGTCGCGATTGCACGTGTAGTACAGCGTCGCGCCGTCGGCGGAGAACCCCTGCGGTGCGAAGTTCACGCTGCCGTCGTGCGGCGTGATGTGCCGCGGCACGCCGTCGCCCGCCGTCACGTCGATGATGTACAGGTCGTTGTCCGCGTTGTTGCGGACCTTGAGCAGCGCCACCCGCGAGCCGTCCCCGCTCACGCCCGCGGGCGTGTACCCGGCATCGTTCCGGTACAGGAGTTCCCGCGCGTACGTCGTGACGTCGTAGCGGTAGAGATCCATCGACTGCGGGTTGCGCTCGTTCGTCATCACGAAGAACGAACGACGATCCCGGGCCCAGCCGACGAACGTCGCCCGATGACCTTCGCCCGGCGTGAGGTCCCGCCTCGCGCCGTCGGGCGTGTGGACGAACAGGTGCGTGAGTTCGTTGCCGCCCTGGTCGCTCATGGTGAGGAACCGGTCGTCCTCGGGGAACCACGAGATCGTGCTGATCGCATCGTCGTCGGAATGCGTGAGCATCTCGGCCGGTCCGCCGTCGAGGGGCTGGCGGTAGGCGTTGAACACGCCGCTCGCGTCCGACGTGAACAGCACGAACCGCTCGTCGGCCGAGAAGGACGCGCCGCGATACGACGTCGTGTCGAAGAAGGTCTCGACGTCGTACGTGCGGAAGCCTTCGGGCGCGCCGGCGAGCAGAGCCGCGGCGACGACCGTCGAGAGGGGATCGATGAACAACATGGTGCATTCCTCGTGAGGGGCGCGGGGGACGGATCGTGAGCGGCCGCGTGTGCGGCCGCGTGCGGGCGATGATACCGGCGTCGCGCGACCCGGATGCCGCTACGCCGGCCGGATGAGGCGCGGGATGATCGCGTCGGCGTCGGGGAACAGGCGTCGGACGACGGCGGCATCGAGGGTCGTCGGGAGATCGAGCCCGCGTCGATCGAGCAGCAGCGTGAGCACGGCGCCGGCGACGGACGCGGGCGGATCGGCGCCGTCCGGCGACCAGAGGTTGTAGTCGGCCCAGGCGAGATGGAGTCGTCGCGGGTCGGGCAGATCGACGCCGCCGTCGTCGGTGAGGCGGACGTCGAACGTCCAGCCCCGCGGGGCATCGGACTCGGCGGTGATCTCGAAAACCGGCATGGGCGGTCGCATCCTCGGCGTCGTCGGGGCCTATCATCCGTGCCGCGGACGAGTCACGGGGATCGCCCCGGCCGTCGTCGCGACGAATCCCCGACGGCCGGCATGGTACGTCACGCGACTCCGTTGAATCGACTCCGGTGCTGCCGCCCATGATGTTCCTGCTCGAAATCGTCCGACTCGGCCTGAACAACCTCCGCCTGCACAAGCTGCGCTCGATCCTCACGAGTCTCGGCATCATCCTGGGGGTCGCGGCGGTGATCGTGATGGTCGCGATCGGCGAGGGCAACAAGCAGGCGGCTCTGCGTCAGATCCAGGCGCTCGGCGCGACGAACATCATCGTGCGCTCGATCAAGCCGCCGGAATCCACGAACATGGGCGGCGAGGCGCGATCGTTCGTCGCCGAGTACGGCCTGAAGCGCGCCGATCTTCGTCGGGTCAAGGAGTTCATGCCGGACGCGCTGCACATCGTGCCGCTGAAGGCGATCGGATCGGAGATCTCGGCCATCGTCCCCAACGCGACGCGCTCGGCCCGCATGACGAGCCAGGCGTTCGGCGTGACGCCGGAACTCGCCGAGGCCGCGAACCTCCGCATCGCCCGCGGGCGCTACCTCACGAGCGAGGATCTCGCCTCGGCGATGCCCGTCGCGGTGATCGGTCACGAGGTCTCCCGCACGTTCTTCCGGCTCGTCGATCCGCTCGGACAGGACATCCGCATCGACGAGGACACGTTCCGCATCGTCGGCGTGCTCGAACCCGTCGGCCTCGCGGGCGGCACCGGCTCGACCCTCGTCGGGCGCGACCTCAACTTCGACGTCCACATCCCCATGACCACCGCCGAACGGAAGTTCGGCGACACGATCTTCCGGCGCGAGTCCGGCGCCTTCAGCGGCAACGAGGTCCAGCTCGAGGAGATCTACATCGTCGCAACGTCCACCGAGGACGTCATCACCACCGCCCAGCGGGCCCGACGCATCATGGAGTCCGGACACCCGGCCCTCTCCGACGTCCAGATCATCGTGCCCTGGGAACTCCTGGAGAACGCGAAGCGCACGACGCGGGCCATGAACATGCTGCTCACGTCCATCGCCGCGATCAGCCTCCTCATCGGCGGCATCGGCATCATGAACATCATGCTCGCGAGCGTCACCGAGCGCACCCGCGAGATCGGCATCCGACGCGCACTCGGCGCCACCCGACAGCACATCACCGCCCAGTTCCTCGTCGAGACCGGCTCCCTCTCCGCGGCCGGCGGCGTCATCGGCATCGGGCTCGGCATCGGCATCTCCGTCGGACTCCCCCTCCTGCTCGACCTGCCCATGATCCGACGACTCGTGACGTCCGCGTTCCGACTCGAAACGCAGGTCACGACCTGGTCCATCGTCGCGTCGTTCCTCGTCGCCGCCCTCGTCGGACTCATCTTCGGCATCTATCCCGCCGTCGTCGCCAGCCGCAAGGATCCCGTCGTCGCGCTGCGCCACGATTGAGGCCCGCGCCAACGTCTCGGATGCGCAGGCAAATCTGTTTCGAGCGGGCCCAGACGAGGGGTAGATTCATCGTCGACGACCGGAGGGACGGAGCGCGGGAGATCCGGTGTGCGCTCGCAACGACGACGACACGACGAAGACGGCAGTCGCGCCATGCGCCGGTGGACGTGTCTTGTCTCGCTCCCGAAAGGAGTACCCGATGCGACTCGCAACGATCCTGATCTCCGGGCTGTTCGCCGCGACCGCGGCGGCCCAGTGCAACTACGACGTCATCGGGTTGCCCGAGTACCCATGTGGCCAGTCCATCGGCAGTGCCGCTCCGAGCGACATGAACAACGAAGGCGTGATCGTCGGCTGGTGGCAGCAGTGCAACGGCGAGGACCACGCGATCTACTACTGGTCGCCGAAGGACGGGCTTCATCCCGAGTTCTTCCTTCCGCCTACGGCCCACACCGCCGAAGCGATAGCGATCAACGACAAGGGCAACTTCACCGGCTCCGCACGTGACGGCCTGAACAAGGCGTTTGGTTGGGCGTGGATCGACGGTGCGTACCAGATCATCAACATCCCCCCGGGCATGGGGAACGCCATCGAGCCAGTCGGAATCAACAACCACGACGAGATCGTCGGCTGGCTTGGCACGCCGCCTCTCGGCGAACGGTCCGCATTCCGCTGGAAGGACGGCGTGCTTACCATCCTGGACGTCGACTCGACAAACGCAGGGGCGTTCGGCATCAATGACAACGGGCAGATCGCAGGGCTCTATGTTGCCGGAGGCCCTGCCTTTCTCTTGGAGGGTGATCGGCTGACCAGCCTGCCGGCACTTCCAGATGCGACGAGCCACCGTGTTCGTCGGATCAACGAGCACGGTGTCATCGTCGGTCGAACGTCAATTGTGGACCCGGAGATCTCGTTCACCGCGACGCGGTGGTGCGATGGGGAAGTCACGGACCTTGGTGTCCTCCCTGGATCCGATTACTCGGTGGCGGTGGGCATCAATCGCTTCGGCACAATCATCGCTCAGGGGGCCGATGACTGGATCCTGGTCAACGACTCGATCACGCCGCTGGCGGAGCTTGCGGATGGGTTCGATGGAACCA
>JAGQOI010000538.1 GCA_020427625.1 Phycisphaerales bacterium
ATGGCCTCGCGTTCGGTTTCGGAGAGTTCGCCGTCGCCGTCGGTGTCGAAGCGCTGCATGAACTGCTGGCGCTGTTCAGCCGTGAAGTTGCCGCCGCCGCGGCCGCCGCCGCCGTTGCCCTGCTGTCCCTGGCCCTGGCCGCGACCGCCGCGACCGCGTGCCTGGGGCAGTTCGTCGAACTGCTCGGGCGACAGGAGGCCGCGGAGCTGCTCGATGTAGGGTTCGGCGATCGCGTCGCGTTCGCGGTACGCATCCATGACGGGGTTCTCCGGTCGATCCGGACGTTCGCCGTTCATGCGGGCGATGCGATCCGCGATGGTGCGCCGGGCGTCCTCGGGTTCCTGCTGACGCGTGAGGGCCATGATGCGATCGTTCGCACCGAGGAGTTCGCTGTCGTAGGCCGTCGCGAGGTTCTCGACGGCGGCAAGCACGTCGGCGTCGAGGTCCTCCATCCGACGCACCGCGTCGAACATCCGGTGCAGACGGGTCGGGCGATAGATGTTGGAATACGAGCGGGCGCGGACCTCGCCGACGAGCGCGGCCGCGTCGTCGGGCGCCATCAGTTCGGCGAGCGCCGTCGTGTACGTCTCGTTCAGATCACGGACCGCGGCGCGGTACATCATCTGCCGATCGGTCATCGTCTGCGCCGTCGTGACGTCACGTCGCAGGGTCGCGATCTGGAGGTCGATCATGGACGATTCGAGGTAGTTGTCGCGGGCTCGCAGGGCTTCGTCGATGGCGATCTCGTAGTTGCCGAGCGTATCGGCGATCGCGTCGAGCGTCGCCGGGTCGAGTTGGAGATCTTCGATGACGCGGATGAGGTCGATGGACTCGCCGTCCAGCGTGCCCCGCTCGATGGCCTTCATGCGAACGATCTTGCGTTCGACGGCCGGCCAGCGGTCGGCCTGCTCTTCGGTCATCTCGTGCCGGAAGTCGGCGAACAGTTCGTTGCGGAGTCGGGCGCGGGTCTGGATCCACTGGTCGACGTGCGGACGGAGCTGGCCGATCATGTCCTCGAGGGCATCGCCTTCGGGCATCTGCGGCCGCATCTGTCGCGTGAACTCGCGGAAGTCGCGCATGCGCTCCTCGAAGACGGTGCGGACCTGTCGTTCGAGTTCCTCCGGGTCGTCGATCTCCTGCGCCAGCTCCTCGCGGAGTCGGGCGAGTTCGTCGCGCAGACCCTGCATGCGCGATTCGGCCTCCTGTCGGAGCTGCTGCCTCGTCTCCTCGTCCGGACCCTGCGGACCGAGGGTCTCGAACTGGAGGCGCATCTCGTCGGCGGCGTCGTTGAACGCGGCCGCGTAGTCCTCGAGGAGGGACTCGAAGATGAACTGCTGGACGTCGACGAGTCCGACGGCGTCATCGATGATCTGAAGGTCGCGCCGCAGGAATTCGGGCTGGAAGAGCGTGCGCATGCCGCCCATGCCGCCGATCCCGCCGCCGCCGCCGCGTCCGCCGAACCCCCCGCCGCCACCGCCGCCGCGTCCGCCGCCACGCTGGGGCTGGGCGTCTGCGATCGCCGTGAGCACGAGGGCGGCGCCGAGGGCGAGGCCGATGACCAGACGTCCGGGCCGACCTCCGGTGTGGTTCCTTCGCATGTCCGGATTCTCCTGTGGGGTTCCGCCTCGGGCATGAATCCCGGCGGCTTCTGGGGGTGCACGGGGGGTGCATTGGTGGGTTGGGGACCGGCCGTCGCGGCGCATGACGCCTCACGGACGGCCGGAACGGGGACCGTGATCCCCCGTGGTACGAGTCATCCGGGGCGGGTCATCCCCGGCAATCCGTCCGATTTCGCGCGGGAACGGGGTGTGGATGCGTCAAAGCATCAGCTTGTTCGACGCATCCAGCGCCGCGACCTTGTAGCACTCGGCCAGCGTCGGGTAGTTGAAGACGGTGTCGAGGAAGTAGTCGAGGCCCCCGCCGAGACCGAGGACGGCCTGGCCGATGTGGATGAGCTCGGTCGCGCCCGTGCCGATGGCGTGCACGCCGAGCAGGCGGCGGGTCTCGCGGTGGAAGAGCATCTTGAACAGACCGGTGCGGTCGCCCAGAATCTGGCCGCGGGCGATCTCGCGATACCGGGCGACGCCGGTCTCGTACGGCACCTTCTGCTCGGTGAGCGTCTGCTCGGTCACGCCGACCATGGACATCTCGGGAATCGCGTAGATGCCGATCGGGAAGTGATCCGACATCGCGTGGACCTCGGCGTTGAAGGCGTGGCACGCGGCGAGGCGACCCTGCTCGGACGAGGTCGCCGCCAGCGCGGGATAGCCGATCACATCGCCGGCGGCGAAGATGTGCGGCACGGCGGTGCGGTACTGCCCGTCCACCTTCAGCCGCCCGCGCTCGTCGGCGGTCAGACCCGCGGCCTCGAGCCCGAGCGACGCGGTGGCGCCGACGCGCCCGATGCAGAAGAGCACGAGTTCCGACACGATCCGCTTCCCGGACGCGAGCGTGACGACGACCCGGGACACCGACGGGTCGGGCACGGCGAGGGTCTCGACCTTCTCGCCGAGCCGGAACACGACGTTCATGTCGCGCATCTGATGGATCAGTTCGTCGATGATCTCGCGGTCCATGAACTCCATGAGGTGTTCACGGCCGTCGACGACCGTGACCTCGACACCGAGACGGGCGAACATCGAGGCGTACTCGACGCCGATCACGCCGCCGCCGACGACCACCATCGTGCGCGGCAACTCGCCGAGCCGGGTGATCTCGTCGGAGGTGATGACCTGGCCGGAGTGTTCGGGCACGCCCGGCGGGGGCGTCGGCCGGGTCCCGACGGCGACGACGAAGTTGGCCGCCCGGATGCGCTTCGTCTGATCGTCCAGGCTGATCTCGATCGTGTGCGGATCGACGAAGTGCGCCTCGCCTCGATAGGTCACGACGCCGTTGCGGGCGAGTTGCTGTTCGACGATGCGCTGCTCGCGCTCGACGACCCCGTTCACCCGCGAGAGCAGCGAGATCGCGGTCGGGCGGGGGACGATGCCGCCGCCGACGTCGCTGCCGCCGATGAACGGCGAGGTCGCGAGCACGGCTTCGCGAAAGGTCTTGCTGGGAATCGTGCCGGTGTCGATGCAGACGCCGCCCAGGCAGTGCCGCTTCTCGACGATGGCGACCCGATGGCCGAGTTTGGCCGCCTGGACTGCCGCCCGCTGACCGGCCGGGCCGCTGCCGATGCTGACGAGGTCGTAGTCGAACGTATCGCTCACCGTTTCATCCGCCATGAAGCGGCGATTGTAGCGACTCGGCGATGCGCCGACGGCGTCAGACGAGGCGGGCGAGGCGCCGATGCAGGTCGCGGGCGTGACTCGTCGACGCGACGGCGAGGAAGACGGTGTCATGCCCGGCGATCGCGCCGAGACACTGCGGGACGCGCTCGGCGTCGTGAAGGGC
>JAGQOI010000539.1 GCA_020427625.1 Phycisphaerales bacterium
GGAGGCGTCGAACGTCGAGTCCGACAGGCCACGCATGGCGCGACCGACCTGGCGCATCGCGCCGCCGACGCTGGCGGGCGCTCCGGCGGCGCCGCCGGCACCGCCGGGACCACCCGCGCCACCTGCGCCGCCGCGTCCGCCGCGACCCTGGCCACGGGTTTCGGCGAAGGCGGTGAGTTCCTTCGCATCGAGGGCGCCGTCGCCGTTCGTGTCGGCGGTGTCGAGGATGCCCGCGAGTCGGCCGGGGAGCTCGTCGGCGGTGAGCATGCCGTCGCCGTTCGCGTCGTTCTGCATGAGGCGCTCGACGAATTGTTCGGAATCGAAGCCGCCTCCGGCGCCGCCCGCGCCGCCACGCCCGGGCTGTCCGCCGCGCGGCTGATTCTGGGCGATCACGGCCGCGGACACGACCATGAGGGAGACGATGCCGACGTTGCGGGCCAGGGACGCGATACGCATGATGATTCTCTTTTCCGTCGAACTTGGGGGGGTGGAGTCGTGCAGGCGATGAGGGCCCGGTACGCTTCCGGGCCTGCGACGTTGTGCGCTCCACAGGATACGAACATCCCCGCGATCCGCTCGACTTTGCAGGGGATCCGTCCTGACGGGTCCCGAACGTCGCGGGCTGGAGGTGACGACCGATGACCCGCATCCCGTTCCGAACCCGAACGCGTCGCTCGGACCGGTTGCGACGGTTCGCCCCGGCGCTCGTGGCCTCATTGGTGGGCGCGGGCGTCGTCGGCGCGACGCCCGCGAGCGTCCCCCGACCGGTCACCGGCGTCGCCGTCGAGGCGATGCGGCCGTTCGACGATCTGTTCGAGCGATTCATGTCCGAGCACGACGTGCCCGGCGCGGCCGTGTGCGTGGCGCGCGGCGGCGACATCGTCTATTCCCGCGGCTTCGGCTTCGCTGATCTCGACGCCCGCACCCCCGTCGCGCCCGACGCGCTCTTCCGCATCGCGTCCATCTCCAAGCCGATCACCGCCGTCGCCGTGCTGCGGCTCGTCGAGCGCGGCACGCTCACGCTCGACGACAACCCGTTCGTCGCGATCGGACTCGCCGCCGATCTCGACGCGCCGGGCGCCGATCCCCGACTGCGCAACATCACCATCCGTCACCTGCTGCATCACGCGGCCGGATGGGATCGGGAGGCGACGTTCGACCCGATGTTCGCGTACGACCGGATCGCGACGACGATGGGCGTGCCGTCGCCGCCCGACCAGGTGTCGATCATCCGGTTCATGCTGCGTCAGCCGCTCGACTTCGATCCGGGTTCGCGATACGCGTACTCGAACTTCGGGTACTGCGTGCTCGGGCGCGTGATCGAGCATGCGACCGGGCGGCCGTACGAGCAGGCCGTGCGCGAACTCGTCCTCGAGCCGCTCGGGATCGACGACATGCGCATCGGGCGCTCATTACCCGCCGACCGGGCGGAGCGCGAGGTTCGGTACCACGACGTGCGGGCTCGATCCGGCGCGGCGGTCTGTGCGCCGGACCTGATCGTCCCGCAGCCGTACCGGATTCATCACGAGGTCATGGATGCGCACGGCGCGTGGATCGCCGGCGCGCCCGATCTCGTGCGGTTCGCGACGGCGTTCGATGACGTCGACCATTCGCCGCTGCTCGGCGCGTCGATGATCGAACTGATGTTCGCGCCGCCGCCGGGAGCGCCGGGACACGAGCCGGACGGGCGCGTGAAGGACGTGTACTACGGGATGGGTTGGAGCGTGCGCCGGGTCGGCACGGGTCGCAACACGTGGCACACGGGGTACATCAACGGCACGAGCACGCTGCTCGTGCGTCGTCACGACGGTCTGACGTGGGCGGTTCTGTTCAACGGCAGCGACAGCGCGTCGAACGGGCGCGCGCTGGCGGGTCTGATCGACGGTCCGATGCATGTCGCCGCGGACGCCGTCACCGACTGGCCCAAGGGCGGCGCGTCGGACTGATCGCTCGACGGAACGCGCGTCCTGCTTACGCGCACGGTCCCCATGCCGCGAGGAGGCCGGCGAGGTCGGCGGGACCGACGGCGCCGTCGTCGTCGAGGTCGGCGGGATGTCCGGGCGCGGGTCCCCAGGCGGCGAGCATGACAGCGAGATCGGGCGCACCGA
>JAGQOI010000540.1 GCA_020427625.1 Phycisphaerales bacterium
AGCATGTCCACCACCGCCGTCGATCTGCCGCAGATCATGGATCGCCTTCGAGCCGAGACCCGCGACGCGCACGACGCGACGGAGGCGATTCCGTTCTCCGCCGCGATGATCCAGGACCGGCTGCCGAAGGCGGCCTACGTCGGACAACTCCTCGCCTACGCCATCGTCCACCGCTCGCTCGACCGCGCGCTCGCGACGTCGAACGACGCGACCGTCGCCGCCGTCTGGCACGACGATCTCGCCAAGGTCCCGCTGCTGGACGCCGACGTCGCGTACTTCGCGGCCGAGATCGACGGCGTCGCTCCGGATGCCGTCGCCGCCGCCGAGGACTGGGCCGCGGAGATCCGCCGCCTCGCGACGAGCCGGCCCGTCGCCCTGCTCGGGTACCTGTACGTGCTCGAGGGATCGACGCTGGGCGCGACGATCCTGCGTCAGCACGTCGCGCTCATGTACCGGCTGGACCTCGATCAGCCCCGCGGACTCCAGTACTACTCGCCCTACGGCAACGCGGTCATGCCGCACTGGAAGGCGTTCAAGGAACGGATGAACGCGGCGATCACCGACCCGGACGACCAGTCCCGCGTGCTCGATGCCGCCCGCGAGGCGTTCGGGCGTGTCGGAACCATCCTGCAGGCCCTGTCCGTCGACCTCGACGAGACCCCAGCGTCCTGACGCCTGACGACAGTTTCACTTCACACCCCGTTCAACCCCACCGCCGACCGACCCCCCGACCCGTGCCGAACGCGTCCCCCAGCGTCGTCTCCGCTCCGCCGACGATCGAGATCCTCGAACGTCAGGCGCACCTCGGCGCGCGAACGGCGCCGCCCGTCGCCCGCGCCGTCGCGCGCCCGCGCGGCGCCATGATCGTCGCCATGACGATGCTGTTCGTCTCGACGCTGCCCGACGCGATGGTCGTGCCCATGCTGCGCGAACTCCTCGTCCAGCGGTACCACATCTCCGCCGCGTCCGCACACTGGTTCATGGCCGTGAACCTCCTCGGCGCGCTCCTCGCGCTCCCGCTGCTCGCCTGGCTGCGACGAATCCTCTCCCCGGCCCGCATGCTCGGCTGGGCCGCGGCCGCCGACGGACTGCTGCTGCTGTCGATGGCCGGAGACGTCGGCTTCGGCGCCACGCTCGCCCTGCGCCTCGTCGAAGGCGCGGCCGACCTCATCCTGCTCGCCCTCATCTTCGACCTCGTCGGCAAGGCCGGTGCCGCGCATGATCGGGGACGGCGCTTCGGCATCGCGGGCACGGTGCTGCTGCTCTCGCTCGCCGGCGGCATCATCCTCGGCGCCAGCGTCGGACGCGACGACGCGCTTCGCGTCTTCTTCATCAGCGCCGCCGGGTGCGGCGTCGTCGTGATCATGGTGACGGTCTGGCGGCGTCTCGTCGACGGGCTCGTCCGGAGTTGCCCGGCCGCGGAACTCGTGAGTTCCGCGCTCGCCCCCGCACGTCGTCGGCTCTGGCCGTCGATGGCGATGCTGTTCGGCGATCGTGCGATCGCGGGTCTCATGGTGTCGACCGTCCCGCTGTTCATGGCGGGCGATCAGCGTCGCCTGCTCGCCATCCCGCTCGCGATGATGGCGCTGCTGTCGTGGCCGATGGGCCGTCTCGGCGACCGGATCG
>JAGQOI010000541.1 GCA_020427625.1 Phycisphaerales bacterium
CAGGGCGGGGACGAGGATCATTCCCAGGATCAGGCCGCCGACGCGGCTGAGGTGGTTCGTTCGGCCGGGATCGGAACAGGACATCGCTTCTCGCTCAGGTAGGGGACGAACGGTGGAACGGTGACTCGACGCCGCGCCGCGCGGTGCCGACGCGCCGGCGGATCCGCGACCCGTCGGGAGGGATCGATTACGATGCCGTCGCTCATGACTCGGCGTCTGCATCCGCGGTGCTCTCCCGATGGCTGGAGACGGGCTGGCTGGAGCCGGGCGATGCTCACCAGCACGAAGTGCCGCAGTATGAAGGTGGCTTGCCGACCCGTCAAGGCGGACCCGCTCCCGAACGAACCCCCGACTCCGATTCCCCGTCGCCGCGCCACCCGCAGGACCCGCTTCGCATGTTCACCGGACTCGTCCAGACCATCGGCACCATCCGCGAGATCCGGCCCGTCCCGACCGGCGCCCGACTCGTCGTCGATCCCGGAGACTGGACCCATCGCCCGAGTCCCGGCGACTCCATCGCCGTGAGCGGGTGCTGCCTCACCCTCGCGCCCGACGATGCCGCGGGCGACGGACTCCCGTTCGACGTCGTGCCCCAGACCCTGCGCCTGACCACCCTCGGTCGCCGCCGGCCCGGCGATCGCGTGAACCTCGAGCACGCCGCGACGCCGACGACGCTCCTCGGCGGACACCTCGTCCAGGGTCACGTCGAGGGACTCGGCGAGGTCGTCGCCGTTCGCACCGACGGCGGCGAACACCGGCTCCGCATCCGGATCCCCGAGACGCTCCGACCCTACCTCGTCGCCCAGGGCTCGATCACCCTCGACGGCGTCTCCCTCACCGTCGCGACCGTCCACGACGACGGATTCGACGTGGCGCTCGTGCCGACGACGGTCCGGGCGACGACGCTCGGCGCGGCCTCGGTCGGCACCGTGCTCAACGTCGAGACCGACTGCATCATGCGAATGGTGGCGCGAATGGTCGAACGCACCCGTCCCGACGACCCGGTCACGCCGTGACGGCGGGATCCGCGGCGTCCACGTCCGTCGTCGCGCCGAGCGCCGCGGCATGGACGCAGATCAGCGTCAGATCGTCGATCTGGTGCAGCGAGCCACGCTGCTGATCGACGCGATGCGACAGTTCCGCGATCATCTCCGCCGCGCTGCCGGCCTCGCGCAGCCGGATGAACTCGTCGCGGTAGCGGCTCGTGGGCAGACGACGCGAGTACGCCTCGTGGCCGGCGTTCGGGAACGCCTGTTCGAAGCCGTCGGAATAGATGAGCAGACGATCGTCGACCGCGAGTTCGTGGGACATGTCGTCGTAGACCTCGCCGGGAAAGATGCCGAGCAGGCTTCCGGGCGTGTCGAGTTCGGACACCGAGCCGTCCGCGCTGAGCAGCAGCGGCGGGGGATGACCGGCGCCGGCGACGGTGAGGGTGCGCGAGCGACAGTCGAGCAGGGCGTAGACGGCGGTCGCGAAACGCGACGACCCGGCGTGGCGGCGGATCATCTCCATGTTCAGCCGCCCGAGCACCTCCGACGGCTTGAGCAGGCGACGGTCCGCGCCGAGACGCTCGGTCGTGCGCAGCGACTGGTGGATCATCATCGTCATGAGCGCGGCCGGGACGCCGTGCCCGACGGCATCCGCGAGGAAGATCCCGATGTGATCATCGTCGAGACGGACGAGATCGAAGATGTCGCCCGACACGTAGTTCGCCGGACGCCACAGCACGTCGCTGCTCACGCCGTGCAGGGGTTCGAGGGGCGTCGGCAGGAAATCGCGCTGCACCATCGCCGCGAGTTGCAGTTCCTCGTGCAGCTTCGCCATCTCCAGGCCGAGGCCGCCCTGGTAGCGCTGCATCATGTCGATGTCGCGACAGAGTTCGTCGACTTCGGGCTGGCGCGACGCGAGGCCGGCCAGCATCGCCGCCGCCGCCGCCGGGGGCGCCGCGAGATCCAGCGTCGGAATCGCGGCCGCCGCGAACGGACACTCCGACGCGCCGGGCGTCCGGGTGAGGCCGAGGACGGGCACGCGCCGTCGGGCGAGGGCGGCCATCGCCGACGTCGCCGCCATGACCTGCGTGTCGTCGTTCACGACGATGATCGCCGCGTCCAC
>JAGQOI010000542.1 GCA_020427625.1 Phycisphaerales bacterium
CCTCGGTCCGGTCGTTCCACTCCGGCGTCCGCACGATGCGCGTCGCCGTGTCCGAGCCATCGACCGGATTGCCGGACCACGTCAGTGCGATCCGCAGCGCGCGCGGTCCGTCGACCGGCGGCGCGGCCCAGGCGATCTCCATGCCCGGGACGTGGGTGGCGATAACCCGGGGTTCGACGTCGCGGCTCGAGCGCCAGTCGTCGCAGAAGGCGGGCGTGCCGACGCGATGGCGCTCGGAGCTCGCCGGCGCCTCGGCCTCTTCGACGGGGACGCTCGTCGACAGCGTGTAGAGGGTGACCATCCGGAGCACCTCGCTGTGACTGAGGACGGCGATCTCGCCGCGATCGACGCGACCGGGATTCGCGGCGTCGGTGAGCCAGAGGACGACTTCAACGTAGGGCGTCGGGCCGCGCTGGTTGATGCTGATCACGCCGGCCGCGCGTTCGAGAACGCCGGCGAGGGCGTCGATGACGACCTGGTGGTCGGCATCGCGGGCGACGGCTTCGGACGCGCGATCGAGGGCGAGGGCGTCGGCGGCATCGGACGCGTGCAGGAACTGCGGCGAGAAGACGACGGCGGCGACGCCGAGGGCGGCCATGGTGAGTCCGGCGCCGATCGCGGCGGGTCCGTGCAGGGTGGACATCGTGAGGATGGAGCGAAGACTCGCCATGCGATCGGGTTCCGGGGGAGGTCGGCGCGGGCGCCGAAAGGGAAAGACGCTGGTGCACGGGGTGCACCAGCGTCTTTCATGAGCAATGTGGTCGCGAAGGATCGCGGGTGCGATCCGCGCGATGGGTCACTCGACGAACACGGCGCCGGCGCCGTCGGTCGCGGTCAGGTCGGCACCGTCCCAGATCCAGCCGACGTCCGCACCGGCGGCGGCGCCGATGGCGGTCGCGGTCGCGGCGGCCTGGAGCGGATTGCGCGGCGCGGACTGGAGGTAGTCGTTGTCGACGAGGTCATCCCAGCCGTTGTTGATGAGGTCGGGGTACGTGTCGCCGTTCTGGACGCGGAACAGTTCGAGCTGGCTGCGGATCGTCTGGAGCTGGCTGCGCAGACTGGCGTTGGCGGCGTCGGTCGAGGCGTTCGTGAACTGCGGGATCACGATGGCCGCGAGGATGCCGAGAATGACGACGACGATCAGAATTTCGATGAGCGTGAAGCCACGCTTGGTCCGGTTGATGACTCGCATTGGTCGCTGACTCCTGAAAACAACAGACATGATGAGTGCTGGCAGGGTCTGACGAACCCCAGGGGACCCGAGCGTCCTTCCTTCGATGCCAGTCCGGATCCACCATGGATCCGGCTCTCCCTTGAATGCCGACCCGGCCGTGTCCGGCGGAGCAGGCAGGCGTCCTCGACGCTCCGGGTCCGACGCGCCGTCCCCTCCGCGGCGCGTCCGGCATCCCTCGTTCGCCGCGGGGGCGTCCTCGGGTCCCGGCGACGGTCGACGTCACCAATGAACAAAGCACGTTTCGTATCGACGCTTCGCAAATGGCGGTACAGCAACGAGAACCGCATCCGGACAACGGCGCCCGCGCAGGCGTCAGACCTTGCCGGAAGCGCCCGTGCGACGGTCCGTTCGCGTGCGTGCCGCGCCCGGTAACCCGGGTCCAAAACGAATCGGACCTCACCGGCGCGTCCGTGCGGGTGAGGTCCGATTCGTGTGCGTGCCGGCCGGTGCGCATCCATGCGCGAAGCGGCGGGGCGCCTCCGTGCGCTCGATCTCCCGAGTCACGCGGCCATGCGCGACTCGAAGCGAATACCGATGCGATACCCCTCGCCGCAGGGCAGGCAACGGGTGACGACCCCCCGTCGACCCAGGCAGCCGGGCGTCTGGAATCCGATCGACACGAGCGCGCCGGGCTCGAGCGGGTCGCTCGCGATCGCACCCATGCCGCCGTCCGACCAGTCGATCATCCGAAGATCGTGGTCCTCGCCGAACCGATCGCTGCCGAGACAGAAGATCGTCGCGAGACCCTGGGCGGGACTGCGGTGCCCGCGTCGACGGTCGAAGCGCAGGGTCGACTCGGTCGTCGTGGCCGGGACGGAATGCAGCGGCTCGGCGGTGGTCATGGTCGGGTTCCCGTCAGTCTGAAGTGGGAAGGGATGACGATCCCTCTTGTCGACCAGTCCCCGGGGGTGCTTGACGAGGAGTGGACCGAAAATACGACGATTCTCGGGCGCTCGCGGCCGGCGGCCGCGCCGCGACGGAGCGCCGGAAACCTCGCTACACTGGCCCTCCCCCACCGTGTCGACGAGGATCCGCTCATGCTGCGCGTCAAGCCGTTCGCCGCCCTGCGTCCGCACCCCAGTCTCGCGTCGAAGGTCGCCTCGCCGCCCTATGACGTCGTCGACACCGACGAGGCGCGGGCCATCGCCGACGGCAACCCGCTCTCGTTCCTGCACGTCGTCCGTCCCGAGATCGACCTGCCCGACGGCACGGACATTCACGCCGACGAGGTCTACGCGAAGGCCGCCGAGAACTTCCGGCGCCTCATCGACGACGACATCCTCGTCCGCGAACCCGAGCCCCGGATCTACCTGTACCGGCAGGTGCGCCGGCACCAGGCCCAGATCGGCATCGTCGCCTGCTGTCACATCGACGACTACGTCAACAACATCATCAGGAAGCACGAGAAGACCCGGCGCGACAAGGAGGACGACCGCACCCGTCACGTCCTCGCGATCAACGCGAACGCCGGACCCGTGTTCCTCACGTATCGCGACCGGCCCGACCTGACCCAGCTCGTCGAGACCGACGTCAACGCCCGACCGCTGTTCCACTTCGTCGCGCCCGACGGCGTCACCCACACCGCGTGGATCGCGCCCGACGCGGCACCGTACGTCGAGGCGTTCCGGACGATCGACGCGGCGTACGTCGCGGACGGACATCACCGGTCCGCGAGTGCCGCCCGGGCCGGCGCGGCACGGCGCGCGCAGGACCCGAATCCGACGCCGGACGCCGAATACAACTGGTTCCTCGCGACGTTGTTCCCGGCGAGCCAGTTGACGATCCTCCCGTACAACCGGCTCGTCGCGGACCTGAACGGCCTGACGCCGGCGGGCGCGCTGGCGGCGTTGGGCACGGTCGGGCGGCTGTCGCCGACGAGCGATCCGGTGCCCGGGCGGGCGGGCGTGTTCTGCCTGTACGTGGACGGCGGGTGGCACCGGCTCGAACTCGACGAATCGACGATCGACGCCGCGGACCCGATCGGGTCGCTGGACGTGAGTCTGCTGCACGACCGGGTGCTCGGGCCGCTGTTCGGGATCGGCGATCCCCGGACGGACGACCGGATCAACTTCGTGGGCGGGATTCGGGGGACGGACGAGTTGAAGCGTCGGGTGGACGCGGGCAAGGCGGCGCTGGCGGTCTCGATGCACCCGACGTCGATCGAGCAACTGCTGTCGGTGTCGGACGCCGGCGCGATCATGCCCCCGAAGTCGACGTGGTTCGAGCCGAAGCTCCGCAGCGGGTTGTTCGTGCACACGCTGGACTGACGCACGCGCGGGACGCGGGTCGGGTCGGGCGATCGGCGATCAATCCGGCGCGGCGGCGTCGGGGTCGGCCAGGACGCGCCGTCTGACCGCGTCCGCGGCGTCACGGAACGGCTGGTCGCCGAGCAGACCGAGTTCATCGAGTCCGGTCACGGCGATGCGCTGGTAGTACACGTGCCGATCGACGGTCGCGATGAGCAGCAGGGCGTAGGCGATGCGCATGCCGTCGACGCTGTCGGTGACGGTCGCATCCGGGTGGTTCCCGGCATGGACGTACGCCCGGGCGATGTCGGCGGAGTAGACGATGGCCTGTTCGCGGAGGGGGCTGACGGTCTCGAACTGGAGGATGCCGCGGATGTACTGGTCGAGGTCCTCGACGGTCTTCGGCGAGTCCGGGTCGATGAGGGTGTTGAGCAGTTCGCGGTTGAGGGCCATCTCGCGTGCGTCGACGTCGTTCAGGCCGTAGGCCTGCTTGATGCGATCGATGAGTTCCTGTCGTTCCCGCGGCTCGATGTACTGCCGGTCGATGACCCTGGCCGCGACGGTGCCGGCCAGCCAGACGACCGAGGTCGCGATGAAGACGGCCAGCATGAGCGATCGGCGGGTGGTCCCGTTCAGCCAGGCATTCAGGCTCATGATCCCACCTCGTCCCAGCCCATGGGCGCCCCGAGGGGCATGCCGGAGGCGTCGGCGCCGAACTTGAAGCACGTGTTCCGGCAGGCCCGGAGTTTGGGCGGGTTGCCGGCGTAGGTGGCTTCACACTTGAGCCAGCATTCCCGCATCCCTGACGCGGCGACGCCGCCGATGCCGGCGTGACACCGGCAGTCGACCAGATCGATATCGTCCTTCGGGACGCCGTCCGCCAGCACCTGGGCGCCGAGACTGAGGGCGAAGACACCGGCAAGCGCGACGACCTGCCAACAACCGGAAGTGCGGATCACGTCGGACGCCCCCCTGTCATGGATACGAATCGAAGAACGGCCCCACCGGCACGTTCGGATCGGATCACACGCGGGCGTCGTCCGTATTCGCCCGCGAACGCGGCAGTATCGCTGCCGCTCCGCGGCTTCGCAACTCGCCTCGGGTTGTCATGCGGCGCCGGTCCGTCGCTCGTCATGTCGGTCATGGCATCGTCCACGCGATACCCTCCTGACCCAACTCCCCGACCTATTCCCGGAAACCGGCACATTCCCCAACACCTACAATCCATCGGGCCGACCCATCTCGCAAGGCCATTCTCGGCAGATCATGCGCAAATATTGCCGCATATGTATGGAGGATCACGGCGGCGCGAGGTCGAAGTCGAGCAGCGGCAACGACGGCCAGATCCAGAACGTGATGGCGCCGATCATCACGAGGACCATGAGAACGAGCCCCCCGATGATGATGGCATCGCTGCGCCGATCGAGCGGTCCGTTCATCTCCCGATGGTGGATCCGGCCCTGACCGTGCCGAAGCTGACCCGTCTCCCAGAGAAAGAGGGGCCGACGCGGGTCGCCGCCGCCGTCCGCCCGGGTCCAGACCCGGAATGACCGACTGCGGCCGGACCCGAGGCGCAGATCGTCGATCGCGAGGCGTCCGTCGGCATCGACGCGGCCGTCGCTGACCTTCTCGAAGCGCGATGCCGCGTCGAGCCGGATGCGGATCGGATCGAAGAAATCCCCGGGCTCGAAGTCGCCTCGGACGGCGCGAAAGCGGAGTTCGGCGACCGCGCAGCCGTCTTCGTGGGGGTGGTCGATGCGTTCGATCCGCAGGACGCGTTGCTGCCATCGCCGCTGCAGTTCGGCCGAGCCGAGGCTGAAGAGCTTCTGCAGCAGTGCCCCGGGTCCGGCCATGATCGCCCTCACGGACCCGAGCCGTCGCATCGGGCGCGATACACTATAGGCATGTCCACCACGCCGTCCTCCACCGTCACCGGCGCGTCCGAAGATCCGAGTGCCTCGGCTCCGATGCGGGTGCTGATCGCCGACAAGTTCCAGGCCTCGGGCGTGCATGCGCTCGAGCATCTCGGGTGCGACGTGACGGTCGAGCCCGACGCGACGGCGACCGACGTCGCCGCCCTCGTCCGGCAGCACGACCCGGACGTGCTCATCGTGCGTTCGACGAAGGTCTCGGCCGACGCGATCAGCGCGGCGACGGGCCTGAGTCTCATCGTGCGGGCGGGCGCGGGTTTCGACACGATCGACGTCGACGCGGCATCGGCGCGGGGGATCTTCGTCGCGAACTGTCCGGGGAAGAATTCGGTCGCGGTCGCGGAGCTTGCCTGGGGGCTCATCCTCGCGTGCGACCGTCGCATTCCCGACCAGACGATCGACCTTCGCGCCGGGCGGTGGAACAAGAAGGACTACAGCAAGGCCCACGGTCTGCACGGGCGGACGCTCGGCGTCGTGGGTCTCGGCCAGATCGGCCTGGAGATCGCGAAGCGCGGGCGGGCGTTCGGCATGACCGTCGTCGCCTGGTCGCGCAGTCTCACCGAGAAGCGCGCCGAGGAGCTCGGCGTGATCGCCTGTTCGAGCCTCATCAACCTCGCGAAGATGTCGGACGTCGTGTCCGTGAACGTCGCGGCGACGAGCGAGACGGCGGGCCTGATCGGCGCGCCGTTCCTGCACGCGATGAAGACCGGCGCCTCGATCGTCAACACGAGCCGCGGAAGCGTCATCGACGAGCCCGCGCTGGTCGCGGCGGTCCGGGACAAGGGCATCCGGGCGGGTCTGGACGTGTTCGCGAACGAGCCGGGCGCGTCGGCGGACGCGTTCTCGCCGGAGATCGCGTCGTTGCCGGGCGTGTACGGGACGCATCACGTCGGCGCGTCGACGGACCAGGCGCAGGAGGCGATCGCCGCGGAGGCGGTGCGGATCGTGTCGCGCTATCTCGCCTGCGGCGAGGTGCCGAACTGCGTGAATCGCGCGACGACGACGCTCGCGACGCACATGCTCACCGTGCGTCATCTGAACCGACCGGGCGTGCTCGCGCACGTGTTCTACACGCTGGGGCAGGGCGGCATCAACGTGGAGGAGATGGAGAACATCATCTACGTCGGCGAGAAGGCAGCCTGCGCCCGCATCCAGCTCGACGCGCCCCTGTCCGAAGCCCACCTCACGGCGATCCGTGCGAACGACAACGTGCTGAGCCTCGACGTCACGCGCATGCGCCGCCGCTGAATTCCGAAATCAACCCCCACCCGCGCCCGGGAGAGTCCCGATGACCACGACCAAGTCCGCACCGACCACCGGTTCCGACCGCATTCTGAACTTCTCCGCCGGCCCGTCGACGCTTCCGGAATCCGTGCTGCGGCAGGCGCAGCAGGACCTGTGGAACATCGACGGGTCGGGCATCGGGATCCTGGAGCACAGCCATCGCGGCAAGGTGTTCGATCGCGTCATCGACGAGGCGGTCGCGGACTGTCGCACCGTCGCCGGCATCTCCGACGACTACACGATCCTGTTCCTCCAGGGCGGCGCATCGCTCCAGTTCGGCATGATCCCGCTGAACTTCCTCACCGCCGGCCGGACCGCCGACTACGCCGACACCGGCGTCTGGGCGAAGAAGGCGATGAAGGAGGCGCAGAAGATCGGGTCGGTGCACTGCGCCTTCGACGGCAGCGCGAGCGGGTACGACCACACGCCGGACGGCACCGAGACCACCTGCACGCCCGATGCCGCGTACTTCCACTACTGCACGAACAACACGATCTACGGCACGCAGTACCCGGCGCCGCCGACGACCGATGCGCCGCTCATCGCGGACATGAGTTCCGACATCTTCAGCCGCCCCATCGATGTCGACGCGCACGCGATGATCTACGCCGGCGCGCAGAAGAACCTCGGCCCGGCCGGGTGCACGCTCGTGATCATCCGCAAGGACTTCCTCCAGACGGCGAGCCGGGACACGATCACCATGCTCGACTACTTCGCGCACGCCGCGAACGGATCCCGACTCAACACGCCGCCCACGTTCGCGATCTACGTGATGGGACTGGTGTTCAAGTGGATCCTCGACCAGGGCGGCCTGGCGACGATGCGCACCCGCAACGCCGAGAAGGCCGCGCTGCTCTACACGGCGATCGACAACTCCGGCGGCTTCTATCGCCCGGTCTCGAAGACCCGCTGCCGCAGTCACATGAACGTCACCTTCCGCACGCCCAACGAGGCGCTCGACGAGGCGTTCCTCCAGGAGGCGAAGACGCACGAGATGTCGGGACTCAAGGGTCACCGCGACGTCGGCGGCCTGCGGGCGTCGATCTACAACGCGTTCCCTCGCGCCGGCTGCGCGGCCCTCGCCCAGCTCATGAGCGATTTCGCCGCCCGCAAGGGATGATCCGGTGTCGTCCGTGCTCATGATCCTCATCGTCGTGGCGCTCGGCGTCGCCCTGCTCGGCGGCGGCGCGGTGCTCGTCCTCGCGCTGCGCACGCCGGCCCGCCCGTACGCGTCGTGCG
>JAGQOI010000543.1 GCA_020427625.1 Phycisphaerales bacterium
CCCGTGCTCTGGAAATTGTTGCCGCCGGAGAGATACCGGGTCCGCTCGATCGTGCCCTGCGCCGAGTCGGTGAACCGGGCGATGACGCGCGTGCCGAAGCCGTCGGGCGCGAGGCGCGGATTGGCCGACGTGTCGAGAAAGGCGCGGACCCAGTGATGGGCCGTGACCAGGGAGTTCCGATAGACCTGCACGGCGTCGAGGTTGGCGAACACGACGAAGTCCTGGTCGCCGTCGTTCTCGAGATCGAGGTTGACCAGCCCGCGACCCATCAGGTTGTGCGTGAACCCGCACGTCGCGGCGACGTTCACGAAGTCGTCGCCGAGATTCAGATAGACGTAGCACATCTCGTCGACGAACTGCGGATGCTGGAACCAGCCGTTCGTCTCGACGATGTCCTCGAACGTGTCGTGATTGATGTCCGCCGCGGCCGTCCCCCAACCCCAGCCGCCGTCGTTGCAGTGCCAGTTCGCATCCGGCGCGCACCCGTCGCCGGGCGGCACGTTGGCGCCGGACGCTTCGCAGAACACGTGTTCACCCTGTCCGAGGTAGAGCATGTTGCCGGTGCCGGGCACGTTCGGCGGAATCGGTGCCGCGTTGTGGATCGACGTGACGTACCAGTCGAGGACGCCGTCGTGGTTGAAGTCGCCGACGGTCTGGCCCATGCCGTTGCCGTCGAGGCCCGTGTGCGACGCGGCGGTCGCGTTCGTGAACGTGCCGTCGCCGTTGTTGACGTAGTAGCGGCTCGTCAGGAAGTCGGCGGCGACGAGCAGTTCGGGGTAGCGGTCGCCGTCCATGTCCACGAAGCGCGGCGCGAAGCCGCGCACCGTCGGCATGAACAGCCCGGCCGCGACCGTGACGTCGGTGAAGGTCTCGTTGCCGTTGTTGCGGAACAGGCGGTTCGAGTTCGTGTTCGGCACCCAGCCGCAGACGAAGAGGTCGAGGTCGCCGTCGAGGTCGTAGTCGCCGAATGCCGCGCCCATGCCGTCGATGATCGTCGACACCTGGTTGACGCCCGCGCTCGTCGCGATGTTCGTGAAGGTGCCGTTGCCGTTGTTGCGATAGAGCTTGTGCTTGCCGATGGACGGCGGGGCACCGTGGGGACCGACGCTGGTGACGAAGAGGTCGATCCAGCCGTCGTTGTTGAAGTCGCCCGCGGCCGCGCCGAGGCCCATGTGCGGCTGACCGAGTCCCCACGCGACCGCCTGGTCGGTGAAGTGTCCGGGCGCGTTCGGATCGTTGATGAACAGTCGATCCGGTTCGGCGCCGCCGCCGATCATGAACACGTCGGAGAACCCGTCCCGGTTGAAGTCCGCCACCGCGCCGCCGCTCGTCATGGGCGCGATCGGGATGTTCGAGATGAGGAACTGGAACGACGGCTCATGGTCGCCCACGATGCCCGTCGACGCCGACGCCTCTTCGAAACTGGGAAAGTCGCCCCCGCCGAGCGCCGAGGCGCTGGCGCTCGCCGCCAGCAGCGCCGCCGATGCCATCGCCACGCCGTCACGCATGAATCTGCCCTCCGTGACCGACATCACGATGAAAGCACAACATCCGTCACACGGTGGGAGATCCGTCGGGGCGCGGACGCGACAAGCGCCCACGGAGGGTCGACGGACGTGCGGTACGGTCTCACGGTACCACGGATCGGCCTTGATTCAAGGAGTTTTCGACGAGTCGGTGCGCGGCTCGCGGGACTCCGGACGGAGCTGGGCCGCGCCAGGACCGAACGTGATCACATTCTTCCCGCATCGCTTCGAGGCGAGCGCGAGATGGTCCGCGTGACGCAGCAGTTCGGCCGCCGTCCGGCCGTCCCACGGGTACGACGCCAGGCCGCCGGAGATCGACAGACGACCCGGCGCATCGCATCCGAGCTTCGGGAACTTCATCTGGCAGATCTGGTCCTGGAAGCGGCGGGCGAGCAGCTCCGCCGTCTCCGGCAGACACGATCCCGGCTCGCGAGGCCCCTCCGGGTCCGAGAAGACGACGCAGAACTCGTCGCCGCCGATGCGGCACACGCGATCGCCCTGCCGGATCACCGAGTTCAGCAGACGAACCGTCTCCCGCAGAATCTCGTCCCCCGCCTCGTGACCGTACGAATCGTTGAAGGTCTTGAAGTTGTCGATGTCGAAGACGAGCACCGTCAGTGTCCGCCGCTGTCGCGCGGCTTCCGCGATCGTCTTCGCCATGAACGCGTCGAAGAACCGACGGTTCCACGCGCCCGTCAGATCGTCCTGGTACGCCTTGACCCGCAGGTCACGGTGCGCATCGTCCAGCGCGAGCCACGTCCCGAGCCAGCTCGCCCACCCGCGCAGCGCGTCCGCCGACGCCTGGTCGCTCACGAGATGCCCGAACGTCCGACCCTCCGACCGGATCGCGACCACCGACGATCCGTCCGATTCACATGGCGGCGTCTCGACGATCACCAGATCGTGCCACGCCGTGTGCTGGCGCATCAGGCGCAACGCCGTCGGGCCGACGCCCTCGGCGTCGTGCAGGATCGCCCGCACGAGATCCGTGTCGCCGAGCAGGATCGAGTCGTCCTCCGCTTCCGACGTCGCCGTCACGCCGTTCGAGCCGACCG
>JAGQOI010000544.1 GCA_020427625.1 Phycisphaerales bacterium
CGCCCGCGGGCGTCCCGGTCAGCAGCACCGTGCCCGCCATCAGCGTCAGACCCCGCGACAACTCCGTGATCAGTGTCCGCACCGGGAAGATCATGTCGCGCGTGCTCGCGTCCTGCATCAACTCGCCGCTCACCCGCGTCGTGAGACGCAGGGCCTGCGGATCCGGCACCCGCGCAGCCGGGACCATCGGGCCCAGCGGACAGAACGTGTCGAAACTCTTGCCGCGCACGAACTGCCCGCCCGATCCCTCCTTCTGCCACCAGCGCGCGCTGACGTCGTTCGCGACCGCGTAGCCGCGCACGTAGGACATGGCCTCCGACGCCGGCACGTCGCGCGCGTCGCGATCGATGATGACCGCCAACTCGCCCTCGAAGTCGACCTGCTCGCCCGGCTCCGAGCAGATCGGCGGCAGGATGATCGGTTCGCCGTCGCCGATCACGCTCGCCGGGTTCTTCATGAAGACCGTCGGATGCGCGTCGGGGGCGCCGCCCATCTCCGCGGCATGGTCGGCGTAGTTGCGCCCGATGGCGATGATCGCGGGCGGTCGGGTCGTCACGGCGGCGTCTCCTTCGTCGGCGGATCGTCCCGGTCCGCGTCCGGTCCGGGCGGGACGGGATCATACCCGCTGCCGCCGAACGGATGGCAGCGCAGGATGCGGCGCAGCGCAAGCCACCCGCCCCTGAGGCCGCCGTGCGTTCGGATGGCCTCCTGCGCATACACCGAGCACGTGGGATGGAAGCGACAATGTCCGCCGAGTACGGACGACAGCGTGAGCTGATACAGGCGCACGCCGCCGAGCAGCATGCGGGCGAGCGGCGTCACGGCGCGCTCCCGCCGCCGTCGCGCACCCGACGGTCGATCGCGCGAATCGCCTTGAACAGAAGGCGCTGGTACTCCGCGAACATGAGCGGCTCATGCCGGCGCATCGAGATCACGATGTCGTACCCGTTCGGGAAGTCGTGCTGGAGCAGTCGAAACGCCTCGCGCAGGTGTCGGCGCAGACGGGAGCGCACGACCGAGTGGCCGACCTTGCGCGAGATCGACAGGCCGAGACGCGGGTGATCGCGACCGTTCGGCCGCGCGTGCACGAGCATCGGCCCGGCGTGATGCCGGAGGCGCGCATCGAACACGGCCCGGAACTCCCGGGCGTGGGTCAGGCGCAGGCGGCTCGGGAAGCCGTACCGCCGTCCGGTCGTGTCATCCGTCGGGGTCGTCGTCATCGGTCCGGATCGCATCGTGTCCGGCCGGACCGGGCGCGTCAATCAACGTCGCGCGGAAGAAGTCGATGATCATGCCCTCGATCTGCGGGTGCGACTCCCGAAGCGAGTTGTGGCGGCCGCCGGGCAACTCGACGAAGCGGGTGCCCGGACCCCCGGCCGCGCCGAGCCGGCGCCCGTGCGAGGGCGGCACGATCTCGTCGTCGCCGCCGTGCAGCACGAGCACCGGACGATCGATCCGCGCGATCGCGTCGTCCGGCCGGTCGTGATCGCGGATGAACACCCAGGCGACGACCCGGGCGAGGAAGCCCGGCGGGTCGCCGCCCAGCGCCGTCGCCGCGACGAGGCGCCATGATGCGAAGGCGGATTCCGTGACGACGGACCGGATCTCCGGTCGGGCGGCGGCGAGGTTCAGCGCGATCCCGCCTCCCAGCGACTGGCCGTAGACGCCGATGGTGCCGGGATTCACGTCCGGGCGGGCGAGCAGGACGTCGAGAGCCGCGTCGGCATCGGCGATGAGGTCCCGGCGTCGGGTTGCGCGTCCGGCGCTCTGCCCGTAGCCGCGATAGTCGAAGATGAACACGTTGAATCCGGCGGGCGGGAGATAGGCCGAGAACCAGTCGTGCGACGTGATGTTGCCCGCGTTGCCGTGCACGTGCAGGATCGTCGGCGCCGGCTGCGGTGCGGATCGGGCGGGGATGAACCAGCCCACCAGGGCGGTCCCGTCCGCCGAAGCGAACGAGACGAGTTCGATGCCCTGCGCGGGCGGCGGCGTCGGACCGGCTTCGGGGTGGTAGAAGAGTCGTTCCATGCAGCCGCTGACGGCGATGAGCGCGATGCCCACGAGGGTGATGGTCCAGACCCGACGACGTCGGCGGGTCGGGGACGGTGGTGCGGCGGGTCCGGAGGGGTCCATCGGGGGTCCTGTCGGGGGGTCCGGGTCGCGATCCCGCAGGGGGGGTCGGCATGGGGTCGGGGGTGGATTCGACACGCTGCGGGCCGGTGCTATACTGTCCTATTCGGCATTTCCGGCCCAGAGGGTTCCGGTTCGCCGGCGGCCCGCCCCCAACTGAGGACATCCGACCCATGATCGAAGCGCTCAAGAGCGACGAGATTGTCACCAAGCTTGGTGGCCGGTTCAAGCTGACGGCCCTGATCCAGCGTCGTCTGCGCGAACTCATCGTCGACGGTTCCCGTCCGCTCGTCGAGCGTGACGGCCGCACCGACCTCGAAGTGGTGATCGAGGAGATCGCCCAGGGCAAGATCTGGCCCGACTGGTCGGACACGAACGGCTACACGCCGAGCTCCTGATTTCGAGGTCCGATGTCCGTGACCGAATCCGCAGCGCACGTCGATGCCGGGCCGGGTGATCCGATGCGCCCCGGACGCATCATCGTCGGCGTGACGGGCGGGATCGCGGCGTACAAGGTCGCGTCGGTGGTGAGCACTCTCGCCCAGGACGGACACGAGGTCACGGTGCTGATGACGGAGGCGGCGACGCGCTTCGTCGCGCCGCTCACGTTCCAGGCGCTGTCCGGTCGCCCGGTCTACACGAGCGCGTGGGACCATATCGAATCGCAGGATCCGCAGCACATCAACACCGCCCGTCGCGCGGACGTGATGCTCATCGCGCCGTGCACGATGGACATGCTCGCCCGCCTCGCGGCGGGGCGCGCGGACGACATCGTGAGCCTCGTCGTCTCCGCGATCGACCGGACCCATCAGCCGGTGCTCCTCGCGCCGTCGATGAATGCCGTGATGTGGGCGCAGCCAGCGACGCAGCGGAACCTCCAGACCCTGCACCGGGACCGGTTCCGGATCCTCGAGCCGGGGGTCGGCTGGCAGGCCTGCCGGACCGACGGCGTCGGCCGCCTGCCCGAGCCGGACGACCTCGTCGCGGCGGTCCGGGCGGCTCTCGCGGACCGTCGCGGGCGGGCGGGGAAATCTCCGTAAATCCTTGCTGTTTATGACATCCCGTTGATATTCTGAGTCGTATGGAAGGTCGGATGCCGACGTGTTGGCGACAGGGTCGGCGTCCTCCATGTCTCACCGTCGCCATGCCGCGCGGAATTGCGCGCAGAGTGGGAGAGCAGGAATCATGGTTGGACTTCGAGGGATGTCGCCGACGGCGATCACGCGGGCGTCGGTGGCTCTGACACTCGCGGCGGCGTGCAGCGTCACCGCACTCGCGCAGGACGGGTCGCGACTTCATCCGCACCGCATGCGCGATGCCGCCGTGCCGACGATGCCGATCGTGCTCCGGCCGAGCGGCGCGCAACTTCCGGGCAGCATCGCCGGGGCGTGCGATCCGACGGTATCGTCGCATACGAACGCGGATTTCGGCGGCGGCCAGTTCGTGGTGCAGGGCGGATTCGCGGAGAATGAAATCGCCGCGGCGTCGTACCAGCTTACGGCCGGCGACTTCCCCCTGCGCGTCGATCTCATGGAGATGATCTTCGCGACCTCCGGCGCGTCACAGCAGACGACGACCGAGTGGTCCGTGCTGGTCTGGTCGGGCACGCCGGAGACCGGCGACCTCGTCGCCGAGTTCTCGTCCGACGGCGTGATCCTGCCGCACATCGTCCTGCCGCCCGGCACGAACGGCGTGAACGTGCAGGTCATGGTCGACCCGGACGACCCCAAGCAGATCATCGTCGACGACAACGGCTCGCACATCGTGTCCTTCGGGTTTCGCATCGACGAGCACAACCAGCAGACGCAGAATCCGTGCGTCGTCGCGCCGCCGTCGTGCTGCAACGCGTTTCCCACCACCGACGTCGGCGGGCTTCAGCACCCGACGGAGAACTGGCTGTTCGCGTTGAACTGCGGGTTCCCGGCCTGCTCGGGCTGGCAGCGGTTCTCCGAACTCCCGGCCGGCATCTGCAGACCCTCCGGCGACTGGGTCATGCGCCTCACGTGGACTCCGTTCTTCTGCGAGGATCAGATCGGTGCGTGCTGCCTCGCGAGCGGCGGCTGCGTCGACGGACTCACCGCCAGCGAATGCGACAGCATCAACGGCACCTACCAGGGCACCGGCAGCATCTGCTCCGGCACCTGCCCGCAGCCGACCCAGGCCTGCTGCTTCGCCGGGATCGGCGGATGCCTGAACCTCGCCCAGAACGACTGCATCGCCGCCGGCGGCTTCCCGCAGGGTCCCGGCACCACGTGCGGCACCATCGAGTGCTTCCCCATCGGTGCCTGCTGCCTGCCCGACGGCGGGTGTCTCGATCAGGTCAGTCCCGAGGACTGCGCGGCGGCCGACGGCGTCTTCCAGGGTGGCGGCACCGCCTGCGCCTCCATCGACTGTCCCGATCCGCTCGGCGCCTGCTGCTTCCCGACCGGATTCTGCCTCGTCCTCACCGAAGTCGACTGCAATCAGACCACCGGGACCTGGGCCGGCCCGGGAACCAACTGCGTCGACGGCGACGGCAGCGGCGTCGCCGACGACTGCGAGAGCGGCTGCTCCGTCACCGGTGATCTCGACGGCGACTGCGACGTCGATCCCGCCGACCTCGCCATCCTCCTCGCCGCCTGGGGCAGCAACGATCCCGATGCCGACCTCGACGGCAGCGGCGACGTCGGGCCCGGAGACCTCGCCATCCTGCTGGCCAACTGGAGCTGATCGCCCGGCTCATCACCCCCA
>JAGQOI010000054.1 GCA_020427625.1 Phycisphaerales bacterium
CGACGACCGATCCCGGAATTTGACGCCGACCCGGTCGACCCCGTTTCCCCGGTTGCACCGCGCCGACGTCCGCGCCGTCGCCCGACCTCACGAGGTCGCCGCCGGCCGCGCGGGCGCCTCGCCGCGCTGCTCCCGGACGAGTCCGGCGAGGCGGGCGCCGATGGCGAGCGACGCGGTCGCCGCCGGGGAGGGCGCGTTCAGGACGTGAATCATGCGATCGCCGCGCACGAGGTGGAAGTCGTCGATGAGGCGGCCGTCCGGCGCCATCGCCTGCGCCCGCACGCCGCTCCGCCCGGGCACGAAGTCGTCGAGCGCGATCTCCGGCACGAGCGCCTGAAGCGCCCGGTGCACCGCGCGCGGGTTGAGCGATCGCGCGAACTCGGCGAGTCCGGTGCGATAGTGCGCCCGCAGGAAGCGTCGGAACCCGCCGTACCCGACGATGTCGCGCAGATCCCGCCAGTCGATGTCCGAACGCGCGTAGCCCGCGCGCGACCACGCGAGCACGGCGTTCGGGCCCGCCTCGACGCGACCGTCGACGAGACGCGTGAGGTGCGTGCCGAGGAACGGGAACCGCGGGTCCGGCACGGGATAGATCAACGCACGCACGTAGTGCGTCGCGTGCGGGAGCAACTCGACGTACTCGCCGCGGAACGGCACGATCCGGACGCCCGGATCCATCCCGAATATCGCCGTCACCCGGTCCGCCTGGAGACCGGCGCACGTGATCGCGAAGTCCGTCGTGAAGGTCTCGCGAGAGGTGATGAGCGTGAGCCCGTCGGGATGCACCGCGGCGTCGACGAGCGGCGACCCGACATGCACCTCGCCGCCTCGTTCGACGATCTCGTCGGCGTAGGCGCGAGCGACCGTCGCGAAGTCGACGACGCCGGTCTGCGGAATGACGAGGGCCGCGACGCCGGCGGCGAACGGCTCGTGGTCTCGGACGGCCTCGCCGCGCACCTCGATGATCCCGCGCAGGCCGTTCGCCTCGCCCTTGGCGCGAATGCCCGCGAGGAGGGATGCCTGGTGTTCGTCGGCGGCGAGGACGATCTTGCCGGTCCGGCGGCAGGGAATGCCGCGCTCGGCGCAAAAGGCGTACATCGCGTCGCGCCCGGTTGCGCAGAGCGTCGCCTTGAGGGAGCCCGGCGCGTAGTAGAGTCCCGCGTGAATGACGCCGGAGTTGTGGGAACTCTGGTGGGCGGCGACGCGGGCTTCGGCTTCGAGGACGGCGAGTCGGCGCGGACGCTCGCGGAGCAGTTGGACGGCGGTCGCGAGGCCGACGATGCCGCCGCCGACGACGATGACGTCATACCGGGAGGAGCGCGGGCGGTCGGTCATGGAGATCCTCGGTGGGCGCGGGCGCGCGGGGGTCGGCGGCGCGGGCGACACGGTACTCCGTCCCGCGCGAGCCCGCCAGCGGCGCGGGTGGCACGCCGATTGCGACGTGCTTCGCGGTGGCGACGTCGTCGGCGCCCTCAACTCGCCCCCGAACCGTCGGCGTGGATCCATGGATGCTCCGCGCCGCGTTTCTCGTGGCGACCCACCGATTCGTGCACTCGTCGCGGGAGATCGTCATGTCCATCACGCGTCCGCTCGTCCTCGTCCTCCTCGGTTCGATCGTCGTCGCGGCTCACGGGCAGTGTCCGTTGCCGGCGCTCACGAAACCGAACGCGACCATCGACGCCGAGTTCGGCGTGTCGGTGGCGCTCGACGGCGGCGTCG
>JAGQOI010000545.1 GCA_020427625.1 Phycisphaerales bacterium
ACCCGGTGCCGCGCGCGTCTCGGACGACGAACAGATCCGGCGCGTCGTGCCGGTGATCGGCGCGATCGCGCGTCGGCACGAGGTCGTCCTGTCCGTCGACACGACCCGCGCCCCCGTCGCCGCCGCCGCGATCGACGCGGGCGCGCGGATCATCAACGATGTCGCCGCCGGCACCGAGGACGAATCCATGTTCGCGCTTGCCGCCCGCGAGCGCACCGGCCTCGTCATCATGCACCGGCGCTGTCCGCCCGCCGCGGATGTGTTCAGTCACGAGTACGCGCGCGCGCCGGACTACGGCGGCGACGTCGTCGGCGCCGTCGCGCGATTCCTGGACGAACGCGTGTGCGCGGCGATCGCGTCCGGCGTGGCTCCGGACGCGATCGTCGTCGATCCCGGTCTCGGTTTCGGCAAGTCGGTCGAGCAGAACCTCGAACTCATCGCACGGTTCGACGGCGGGGAGCGGCCCGTCGTCGGCGCGTCGAGCCGCAAGAGCTTCATCGGCGCCGTGACCGGCGTCGAGCGACCGTCCGACCGCGTCGCGGGATCGGTCGCGGCGAGCCTGCTCCTCTGGACGCGGGGCGTACGCGTGTTCCGCGTCCACGACGTTCGCGCCCACCGCGATGCCCTCGCCGTCGCCGCCGCCGTCATCGCGGCGTCCCGTCCCGTCGCGGACGGGGATTCCGGTTCCGTTTGATGGTCCCCTCGCGGCTGCTATCATTGATCGAGTCCCACCCATCCCACAGGAGCCCGGCCCCATGAGCAGCGACGCCGTTATGGAGTTCACCGACGCCAACTTCGAGTCCGAGGTCCTTCAGTCCGACATCCCGGTGCTGGTGGACTTCTGGGCGGAGTGGTGCCAGCCCTGCAAGCTGCTCACGCCGACGATCGAGGAACTCGCGGCGACGTTCAAGGGTCGCGTGAAGGTCGGCAAGCTCGACACGGACGCGAATCGCACGGTGTCGGTGAAGTACGGCATCCAGGCCATTCCCACCGTCCTCGTCTTCAAGGACGGCGAGATTCAGGACAAGAAGATCGGACTCGTCAAGAAGGGCGAGTTCGAAAGCGTCCTCACCCGCCTGGTCGGCTGATCCGATGCGCCGTCGGTGCTCCGTGGCGATCTCCTTCAGGGGATTCACCACGGAGGCACGGAGAGCACGGAGCAGAACGATTGGGTTCAGGATCGCGCGATGACGTCACCCGATTCATCGGGCGGCATCGTGTCGCGCTCTTCAAGCCTGCCTGACCCTTCGTGTCTCCGCGGTGAACTTCTGAACGGGATTCACCACGGAGGCGCGGAGACACGGAGCAGAACGATTGGGTTCAGGATCGCGCGACGGCGCCAACCGATTCATCGGGCGGCACCGTGTCGCCATCTTCAAACCCTGCTTGACCCTCCGTGTTCTTCGTGTCTCCGTGGTGAACCTCCGCAAGGCGATTCGGCACGGAGGCACGGACGACGTGCTGCCTGATCAGTTGGGACATGCGCCCCAGTTCGCGAGCATCGTCGCGAGGTCGGCGGCGCCGACCGTGCCGTCGCCGTCGAAGTCCGCGGCACAGCGGGTGCAGTCACCCCAGACCGCGAGCAGCATCGCGAGGTCGGCCGCGTCGACGACGTTCGAACCGTCGAGATCGGTCGGGCACGGGCACGGGTCGACCGAGCCGGACGCGCCGGCGAAGTTCGTCGCGAAGTTCACCGCCGCGCCCTGATGGCGCGTCAGCGAGTGCACGCAGTCGAGCGGCACCGCGCCGGCGGGGATCGACCAGGTGTCGTAGACGTGATAGCGCAGCACATCGCCGCCGGCCGCGAAGAAGCCGGCAGGGATGATGAAGTCCGGCGTCGGCGCGCCGGGCAGGTCCGCGTAGTCCTGCGTCGCGAGCAGCAGGTACTTGAATCCGGTCGGCGGCTGCAGGTTCGTCGGGAACGTGAACTGGTTGCCCGTCACATCGCTGAAGATCGACTTCCCGGCCAACTGCGTCTCGCCGTTGGCGCCGGTGACCTCGTGCAGTTCGATGAACTGAACGGTGCCGTCGGCGTTGCTGAACACCTGGCTGAAGTCCCACAGATGCGACCCGGCGCTCGCGCCGAGCGTGAGGCCCGAGGCGAGAACGGTTGCGGCAAGAAGACGGTATGCGTGCATGATGATCTCCCGTGATCAGGTTCGATTCTCGTCTGGTCTCTCGCGGCGTCAAGACGTTCCGGGGAGAAATGCACCACGGAGGCACCAAGACACCGAGAAGAACGATCGGGGTTCCGGATCGCGCGGCGGCGCCAACCGATTCATCGCGCGGCACCGTGTCGCAATCTTCAAACCCCGCTTCACCCTCCGTGCCTCGGTGTCTCCGTGGTGATCTTCCGAAGAGGAATCACCACGAAGGCACGGAGCGCACGGAGCAAAGTCGATCGGGGTTCCGGATCGCGTGACGGCGCCAACCGATTCATCGGGCGGCACCGTGTCGCGATCTTCAAACCCCGCTTCACCCTCCGTGTCCTCCGTGCCTCCGTGGTGAACGTGAAACGACACGCGACCGCCCGACGAGGGGCGGTCGCGTGCACGATCTGAGAGACGGTGTCGGCGCGTCGATTACGGGCAGTCGCCCCAGGCGCCGAGCAGGATCGCGAGGTCGGCGGGTCCGACGGTGCCGTCACCGTCGAAGTCCGCGGCATGCCCGCGATTCGGTCCCCAGGCGCCGAGGAGCACGGCGAGGTCGGCCGGTCCGATCGTGTCGTCGCCGGTGAGGTCGGCCGGGCAGTCCGGGATGATGGTGACGCGCCATGCGCCGGGCGTGGGCAGGCCGCTGTGTCCGATGATGTGCCGACCGTCGACGCTGATGGCCTGACAGACCTGGGTCTGGAATCCGCCGGGCACGGTGCCGCCGTTGGCCTGGATCCACGCCTTGAGTTCGAGGAGCGGTCCCTCGTTCTGCGGACGAATCCACGCGCGCCGGTTGCCGGCGAGGAAGTCGAACCCGACGACGGTGTCGTCGTCGGCCATGTCCATCGGGATGCCGGTCCACCCGGCGATGATCTGGCCGTCGCCGAGGATGACGCGGGTGAGGTCGGGTCGCCACATCACGGCGTCGCCGTTCCACGTGCCGAGCATGACCGAGCCGTCGTCGGTCATGCCGTACACCTCGCCGACCGCATTGCCGTTCGGCGGATCGAGCAGGGTGCCGGCGGTGGTGTCGTCCCAGAAGCACGGCGTGCGATTGCTCGAGCCCTGGGCGAAGCCGCCGAAGCGGGTGCCGTCGGCGGAGAGGACGGAGGCGCGGTTCCCGCCGTTGGCGAGCGCCTCGAGTTCGACCATGCCCGTGGCCTGGGTCCACAGGAAGCCGCGTCCGCTGCAACCGTCCCACGAGAGTCCGGTCGCGACGGTGCCGTCGGCGGAGAGTTCGTACCCGTTGCTGCGGCTCGGGCATGCGAGCGCGTCGGGGAGATAGCCGAGACTCTGCCACCCGGTCGCCTGTGTCCAGAGGCCCGCGACTTCGTCGCCGGTGGTCGGGTCGGGCATGTCACCGAGGACGACGGTGCCGTCATCGGAGACGGCGACCGCGGCATAGCCGGGACCGGGCAGGACGGTCATCACGTTGGTCGTCGTGTCGAGGATGTACGGTCCGCCCGGCGCCTCGCCGACGATGTAGCGTCCGTCGGGCGTCATGTCGTTGGCGGAGAACACGTTCGGGATCATCTCGAAGACGACCGTGTCGGCGGTGGCGGGCAGGATGAACGCGGCGGTCATGGCCGCCGCGACGATGGGACGGAAGGCGCGAGTCATGGCAGGAGACTCCGTTGGGGGAGAAGGACCGGCGACCGCCGCGTGAACGGCGGTCGCCGGGGAGGGACCAGGAAACAGTCGTCCTCTCGCGCGATCAGGCGCGGCGACGACGACGGGCCAGTCCGGCGACGCCGAACAGGGCGAGCGCGCCCGGACCGGGAACGACGTTCCACGACAGGTTGTCGATGTACGTGTCGGCCGGGAATCCGAAGCCGAGGATGCGGACCTCGTCGAACACGTCGCCGCCGTCGCCGACGATGTTGAACCAGGTGTCACCGAGGCCGCCCCAGGCGGGCTCGACGAAGAGCGAACCGACCTCGACGCCGTCGTTGAAGATGAACACGCCGAGGCCGCCGCCGAAGGGGGTGGGCGGACCGGACGGGTCCCAGACCTCCAGCGACATGCCCGTGAGGTCGGTGTCGAAGGTCATGAACGCGCCGAACGGGCCGAGCCAGGACTGGCCGTCGCCGAGACCCCAACCGGGATCGAAATCGGCCACCTGCCCGCCGCCGCCGACGCCGGAATCCAGCGTCAGACCGTGCGACACGGCCCAGAAGTCCGGGCCGACGCCGCCGGTGGGCGTGCCGGGCTCGTCGAAGTTCAGGGTGAAGTCGGTGTACTGCGGAGCGCTCGCGCCCTGTGTGATGGTGTATCCCGCGAGCGACGCGGGCGCGGCCACAAGGGCGGCGGCACACGCGAGGAACGCGCGACTCGTGATGCGTGCGGACATGATGATTCCTTCTTCTTTTCCCGGCAGTCCGGCAGAGCCACGGCGACGTCACGACGACCTCGCCATCGACACGAGTGTACGAGGATCAATCCAGTCTGCAAGTATTTCCCCAAGGAAAATCCGTCACGGTGCCGAAACCGGTTCCACCGGGTCGAAAACGGGTCTTCCGGCCCGATACTCGATGCCGCAGATCGGGCACGTTCCGTCCACCACGATCGCACAGCCGCACAGATCGCACATCGCCGCCGTTCGAATCGCCTCGTCGAGGATCCGAACGTCCTCCACCGCCTCGTCGAACACCGCCCGATCCGCGAACGCCACGTTCCCGATCAACCCCCGACCACACAGGCCGCACCAGCCGTACCCCTCCGCGAACGCGAGGCAACTCTCGCACGTCAACCCCGACGCATCGATCACCCGCCCCCGACCCAGCCGGTACGTGATCCGGGTCATGTACGCCCGCTGGTCGATCCAACCCATGCGGCATGCCTCGCACCACCCGTCGTACGCCAGGGCGACCAGGCACGTCGGACACGTCACCGCATCGAGGTCGAGTTCGTGCCCGTGCGGGTCCAGCGTCTCGAAGAGCAGCGCCGACGGCACCTCCGTCGCCGCGACATAGCCCACGCCGCAGTGATCGCACCACCCGTTCACCTGACGAGCCGCGTCGCAACGACAGACCGACGCATCCCCGGACCCCGGATGAAGCAGATCGTGGGTCAGCGCCGCGGGTGCGACCGCCGTCGCGGGCTTCGCCGGCGCGGCCGACCCGCGCTCCGGCGCCGTCGCGCATCCCATGATCGCGAGCAGCAGAACGAACACCGAGGCGCAGCGCAGTGATCTCATGCTCCGATTCTATCGAGGCCACCGCTATCATTCCGTCATGCCCATGATTCGCCGAACGCTGTTGCTCCTGACGGTCCTCCTCGTCGCGCTCGCCACGCCCGCCCGCGCCGGTGACGAACCCATCGTCGCGACCGACCTCCTGCGCCTCCGCACCGTCGATGCCGTCGACGTCTCGTGGAGCGGCGACCACGCTGTCGTCACCGTGCGGTCCATCGAGACCGTCGACGAACCGGCGCCCGATCCCGCCCGCGCCCGAAAAGGCGATCACGCCGCCGACCACGCCGCGGCGAACCCGACCTACGAGTACCGCTCGCACCTCCTGCTGTTCGACCTCAACGACGCCGAGCGCCCGCCCCTCGCGCTCACGAGCGGCACCCGCACCGCCCACGGCGCCCGCTTCGCCCCGAAGGGACGCCAGGTCGCCTTCCTCCGCGCCGGCGAGCGCACCCACGACGCGCCGCAGGTCTGGCTGCTCTCTCTCGACGGCGGCGAGGCGACGCAGATCACCGACGTCGAACGCGGCATCGATTCCATCGAGTGGTCCCCCGACGGAACCCGCCTGCTGCTCGGCGCGACGGTGCCGATGGACGAACTCGACGGCACGCCGCCCTGGCCGAGCGGCCGTCCGAACCGCGCCTGGAACGATGCGCCCTTCGACGATGCGCACCTCACGCCCCGTCCGGACGGCACGCGCGAGGAGATCCGCGCCTGGCTCGACCGCAATGCCGCGGACGGTGATCCGATCGTCATCACGCGCCTCGATTTCCAGGGCGAGTTCGATCTCCGCGACGAGTACGCGTTCCGGCATCTGTTCATCCTCGATCTCGATGATCCGACCCGCACGCCGCGCCGGATCACGTCCGGCTTCCACGATCACGGCGGCGGGACGTTCATGCCCGACGGGCGCACGATCCTCTTCGCCGCCCGTCCGCCCACCAACACGCACGTCGACGAGGTGCTCGGCCGGGACCTCTGGCGCGTGTCCGTCGACGGCACCGACGAGCGGCCGCTCATCGTGCTGGAGGGCTGGGATCTGCGCGATCCGCAGCCGAGCGCCGACGGCGCGCAACTCGCCTTCATCGCGCGGCAGTCCGACGACCGCCTCTACCGGCAGGACCGACTCGGCGTGCTCGCGCTGCGCGACGTCGGGGCCGGGCGCCTCGATCCCCTCTGGCTCACCGACGACGACACCTTCCCGCCGGCCGTCGACACCTCCCGCTGGCTGCCCGGGCGCGGCGAACTCATCTTCACCTGCGGCATCGCCGGCGCGCGCCCGATCATGGTCGCCGGTCCCGGTCTCGCGACGCCGACGCCGCTCGTCGAACGCGACGGCGATCTGCCCGTCGGCGTCGAGTCCTTCGGCGCGGGCGGCGGGCGCATCGTCTACGCCGCGACGACCGTCGACCATCCCTGCGTCCTCCGCGTCCTCGACGCGACCGGTGATCGCACGCTGCTCGACCTCAACCCGTGGACGAACACGCGGCGCATCGTGCGCCCGAAGCCCGGCACGCTCACGCGACCGGACGGCACCCGCGTCGACTACTGGATCATGCCGCCCGCCGTCCGCGAGAGCGGCAAGACGCATCCGCTCGTCCTGGAGATCCACGGCGGACCGGCCGCGATGTGGGGACCCGGCGAGTTGAGCATGTGGCACGAGTTCCAGCTCCTCTGCGCCCGCGGGTACGGCATCGTCTACGCGAACCCGCGCGGGTCCGGCGGGTACGGGTACGACTTCGAGCGCGCGAACTTCCAGGACTGGGGCGCGGGACCGGGCGGCGACGTGCTCGCCGCCGTCGATGCCGCGGTCGCCGAGGACTGGGTCGATCGCCGTCGTCTCGTCGTCACCGGCGGCAGTTACGGCGGCTATCTCACCGCGTGGGTGATCGCGAACGATTTCCGCTTCAAGGCCGCGGTCGCGCAGCGCGGCGTGTACGACCTGTCGACGTTCTTCGGCGAGGGCAACGCCTGGCGTCTCGTCGAGTGGTCGATGGGCGGCAACCCGTACGAGTCGCGCGTGCGCGACATTCTCGCCCGCAACAGTCCGTTCAACCAGGTCCAGCGCATCCGCACGCCGCTGCTCATCATGCATTCGAGCCGCGATCTTCGGACGGGCGTGTCGCAGTCGGAGATGTTGTATCGCGCCTTGCGCGCGATGGGCCGCGCGGTGGAGTACGTGCGCTATCCCGACGCCGGCCACGACCTCTCGCGCTCCGGCAACCCCGTCCAGCGCCTGGACCGCCTGAACCGGATCATCGAGTTCTTCGATCGTTACGTGATGAACTGAGGTTCACCGGCGGCCGCGATGTCACCGGAATCTCCGATTCTGACGTGACGGGCGCCGGATGCGCGGTACTTTCATAGATCACCTCTCTTCCGGGGTGGCGATGCCGAGTTCGGCCCTGCGCGGCACGATCATGCTTCCGACGGGCAGACTCAGGAGATCCCATGCGACATCGTTGTGTCATGCTGGTCGCGGCCGCCGGGCTGCTGAGTCTCGCGACGCCAGTGTCCGCGCAGTGCATGTATGAGGTCACGATCGTCCACCCGCCGGCATGTGGGAATGGCGACATCCCGGAGATGATCCTGCGCGGCGGCTTGAGCAACAACGGTCTGGCCTGCGGATACCGCTGTTCCTCGTGCTCGGCGTGCGCTGCGCAATTGCCGTTGGCCTGGTCAGCGGAGACAGGAATCATCATGCTGGAGAATCCGGGCGGCGGCGACAATGCCGACGCGCTCGGCATCAATCGACACGGCGATGTGGTTGGCAGTGCCCTCTTCGCGGAGAAGTGGCCGGGACTCGGATACATGGCGACGGTGTGGCGCGACGGCATCGCCGTTCCGCTTGGTGTCGTCGAGGGCGGAACCACGAGTGTCGCCAACGCGATCAACGGGGCTGGCGTGATCGTCGGTTCATCGGGAGATGCTGTTGATGGCGTCCCCCCGTGGCACGCGATTGTGTGGATCGATGACGAACTCATTGACGTTGGCGCACAGATCCCCCTGCTCTATTCGTTCGCCGACGATGTCAACGAACACGGCATGCTCACCGGGGAGGTGTCGCCGGGTGGCGCGACCGGCCCGCGCGGCTTCGTGTGGAATGCTGGCCGAACGACCGTGATGCCACCGATCCCAGGCGGCCTGACGAGTTACTCCCGGGCGATCAACGACCGTGGCGTGGCGGCGGGCCACGGCGGCAGTGCCGACGGAACTCGACGCTTTGGCTTCGTGTGGAAGGACGGCGACATGACGCTTCTTCCGGATCTCCCGCAGCAGACGCAAATCGGAGTTTGGGACATCAACGATGCCGGCCAGGTTGTCGGCTGGGCTCGATTTCCAATCGGAGCTCCGCACGCATTCATCTGGCAGGATGGCGTCATGCTCGATCTGAATGACTGGGTGCAGACAACCGAGAACATCATCATCGTCGGCGGATACGCGATCAACGATCGCGGACAGATCGCCGGCGAGGGACTGGTCGAACCGGTTGGCATCGACCTCTCTGTCGGGGTGATCCTGACGCCAATCGACTCCGGTCCGGCCGATCTCAACATCGACTGTCGCGTGGATGCCGCGGACCTCATGATCCTGTTACGGGACTGGGGCGACTCGCCGCATCTGCCATCGGACATCGACGGCGACGGTGTCGTCGGGCCGCGGGATCTGGCCGCGCTGCTGGCGGCGTGGCGGCCGCAAGTCAACATGCAGTCTGTCGGCGATGCAGACTGAGGAGATCCCATGCGACATCGTTGTGTCATGCTGTTCGCGGCCGCCGGACTCCTGAGCGTCGCAGCGCCAGTGTCCGCGCAGTGCATGTACGACGCCATCGCCATCGGAGAAGTGCCGCCGCAGGGACACTGCACCCCGAATGACGGAACCTGGCACGCCGTGAACGACTTCGGGCTCGTGGGCGGCTACTACCGGTTCTGCCAGGATCCCCTGCCGAGCCACCCCGTGCTCTGGTCGGCCGAGACCGGGTTGATCTACCCGACGATGCCGCCGCCGCTCGTCTGGGGTCGGATCGAGAGCATCAACAACGCCGGCGACTACTGCGGCTCCGCCAAGACGGCCGGATCGAATCTCGAGGACGTTTCGTTCATCGTCATCGACGGTCAATGGACCATCCTCGAGACCCTGCCGGGCGGGAACTACATCACCGCGACGGCGATCAACGACGCCCGCCAGGTCGTCGGCTTCTGGGCCAATTCCGCGCTGGGCACGGAGAGCGGGTTCCTGTGGGAGAACGGCGTGCTGACCGATCTGGGGCCTGCGCTCGGCGTGCCGTACAGCCGCGTCCTCCACATCAGCGAGTGCGGCCAGATCACCGGCTACTTCAAGCCCCGTGCGGTGACGGACCCGGCTCACGCGTTTCGTTACGACCTGGACGACGGGACCTTCGAGGACCTCGGCATCATTCCCGATGGGACGTTCACACGGGGCACTGCGATCGCATGCAGCGGGTACGTCGTCGGAAGCGGCTGGACGACGCCGTGGCATGCGATGTTCTGGAACAACACCGAGATGATCGTCCTCGATGCCGACATCGGCTGGTGGGAGAGCCACTGCTACGACATCAATCGTTTCGGAACCATCTGTGGCTCGATGAAGGAGACCCCACGTTCCATCACCCGACCCTTACTGTGGCAGAACGGCGAACTGCATCAGATCGTCAACCTGCTGTCGGATCAGGCGCAGTCCCTGATCGCAGAACTGCAGCAAACGGCGTGGGCCATCCGCGACGACGGCGTCATCCTGGTCGGTGACCTCCTGCTGGTGCCGATCAGTCCGCCCGGCGACGTCACCCGCGACTGCCGCGTGGACGAGACGGACCTGCTGACGGTGCTGGAGGACTGGGGGCTCGCGAGATCACCGGCCGACCTGACGGGCGACGGCGTCGTCGATCATCGCGACCTCGCCGAAGTGCTGGCGGGGTGGAATCGGTAGGCCACTCGGAACAGATCCGGAAGGCGATGCACAGTCCGCGACGCCCGGCCGGGGAAACCGTAGGTGTCCAGACAACGTACCAGACTGAGGAGACTCCCCATGCGACATCGTTGTCATGCCATCCTGACCGCCGCCGCCGGGTTGCTGAGCGTCGCAGCGCCAGTGTCCGCGCAGTGCATGTACGACGCCATCGCCATCGGTGAGGTGCCGCCGCAGGGACACTGCACCCCGAGTGACGGAACCTGGCAGGCCGTGAACGACTTCGGGCTCGTGGGCGGCTACTACCAGTTCTGCCAGGATCCCCTGCCGAGCCGCCCCGTGCTCTGGTCGGCCGAGACCGGGTTGATCTACCCGACGATGCCGCCGCCGCTCGTCTGGGGCCGGATCGAGAGCATCAACAACGCCGGCGACTACTGCGGCAGGGCCGAGACGGCCGGATCGAGTTTCGCGGACGTCTCGTTCATCGTCATCGACGGTCAGTGGACCATCCTCGAGACGCTGCCGGGCGGGAACTACATCACCGCGA
>JAGQOI010000546.1 GCA_020427625.1 Phycisphaerales bacterium
GTCCCGGGACAGTTCCCCCGGGGAACTGTCCCATCCAACGCCCATCGCGCGACCGCTGATTCCGCCACCCGCGACTCGTTGGCTGCGTTCGGCGCATCGGGCTCGTCGTCCAACCCCCGTCGCACCGGCGCCGACGGTCCATGGATGACGACTGCGCGGCCGACGATGGATGGGACAGTTCCCTCTGGGAACTGTCCCGGGACTTCGGGCCCGACGCTCCGCGCGGCCGACTCCGTCCACGTCGTCTCTTCTTCGCCTTCTTCTCTTCGCCCTCTTCGCCTCTTCCCCTTCCGAACCCAATCCGCTTCGTCCGCTCCGTGCCCTCCGTGCCCTCCGTGGTAAACCCCGTCCTACCGCTTCTTGCGGCGTTTCCGGCGGGCGGGTTTCGACGGGGCGTCGTCGCCGAAGAGGGAGTCGTCGTCGTCGTCATCGGCGCCGTTCGCGCTGATGATCGCCTGGCGTTCCTCGACGATGATGACGTCGTCGTCGGAGGCGAGGCGGCCGCCGTCGTCGACGACGTGGCCGTCCTCGTCGAGCACGTGGTCGGCTTCGGCGGTGTGGCTCTGGGCCTGGGCGAGGAGGGCGTCGTAGATCGCCTGCGCGTCGACGCCGTTGAGTTCGTGACAGACCTTCGAGATCTCGCCGATGTAGCGCTCGAACACGCTGCGACGTTCGGACTCGCGGCGCATCTTCTTGCGTCGGCGCAGGTAGGTGCCGAGCTTGCGGCCGCACTCCTGCATCGCGAGCTTCATCTCCTTGCGGATCTCGTCGTAGTCGGCGATCGCCTCCTTCGACTCGCTCGTGAACGGCACCCAGACGCTCGCCATGTGGACCATGATGACGAGCGGACCCGCCGGCGCGCCGTTGCGGGGCTGACTCAGGTTGTAGTTCCGCCAGGCCGTCTCGACCGCCGCCTTGAACGAACAGCACGCCGACTGCTGGTACAGCAGCGGCACGCGGTTCGCGAAGCGGAGGATGCGGGCGGTGTCGTCACCCGACAGGGCGCCGCCGTAGGCGATGGCGACCTCGATCTGGAAGGGGTTGCCGCGATAGACCGCGGGCGGACGCGTCGCGGCGGCGAAGAACTCGGCCTTGACCTCCTTGAGCAGGCCGGCGAGCAGCGCGCGTGATCCGATCGGGACGAGACAGTCGGTCGGCGGCGCCGTGATCTTCGCGGCCTGGATCGCCTTGAACAGCGCCTCGGCCTCCTTGTGACCGACCTGCTTCACCCAGGTGCGATTCGTGAGTTTCGCGGCGGCGCAGAGTTCCTTCGCCTTCTGCGGACCGATGCGACAGAAATCGGTCTGGAGAAAGGCGCCGAGCTGGCTCGACTCGGTGCGCTCCAGCATCTGGATGAGCGTGCCGAGCTCGATGCCCTTCGGGTGCGGCTTGATCTCCTTCGGCTCGTCCGGGAGTTCGGCGACGGCGCGGGGGAACTCGATCGTCTCGTTGAGCGGCGTCGTGTAGGTGATCCGCGCGTGCGGGTTCGCGATCGCCGTCTGCTCGAGATACTCGTCGATCGACTGGCGACCCTTCTGGTACCGGCCCTCGAGCTCGATCGTCACCTGCGTGCCGTGCCCGTCCGGAAAGAGCACGTCGTCCTCGGGATGCTCGGTGTCGCTGACGATCTCGGGCTTGTTCTTCGACGTGTCCATCTTGAGCTGGACTTCGTGCGCGGGCTTCCGGCGGCTCGTCTTGCTGATGATGAGGATCGGCTTGCCGGTCGTCATGAGACCGTACATGCCGGCCGCGGAGATGCCGATGCCCTGCTGCCCGCGGCTCATCTTCATGCGGTGGAACTTCGACCCGTAGAGCAGTTTGCCGAAGATGTTGTCGATCTGGGCGCGGACGATGCCCGGGCCGTTGTCGCGCACGGTGATCTTGAATCGGGTCTCGCTGATCTGGAGGACGTGCACGGCGAGGTCGGGCAGGATGCCGCCCTCTTCGCAGGCGTCGAGCGCGTTGTCGACGGCCTCCTTGATCGTCGTGAGCATGGCCTTGCGCGGGTTGTCGAACCCGAGCAGGTGTCGGTTCTTCGCGAAGAACTCGCTGACGGAGATCTCGCGCTGCTTCGACGCCATCGACTCGGCCGTCGCGCGGGTGCGCGTCTTCTTCGGCGGCGTGGACCGGGTTGTGGCGGCGGCGGCCTGCTTTGCCATGTCTTCCGTGGGGGCGAGGGCGGCCGGGCCCGCGGAACGGGACCGGACACTGGTCTTCAGAACGGTCATCGTCGAAGTCCGTTTCGCGCCGGACGGCGCGGGTTCATCCGTGACGGCGACGTCCGGCGGAGGACGTCCGGGTACCTTACACCATCGGCGAACCGGCGGCGATCGGCGAAAAAACACGGGCGTCGACCGTCGCGCCGCGACGCCCGGCCGCTCGTACAATCCCGTCATGCCCACCCCTTCCCCTCGTCGCCGGTCCGGGCGCGTCCGGCTCGTTCCGCTGCTCGTCGCGTCGGTGCTCGTGATCGCCGGCGGCGCGGTGCTGTGGCACAAGGTGATCCGCGACCAGGTCATGCCGAAGAACTTCGGCGTCGTCGCGGAAGGGCAGATCTATCGCTCCGGACAGTTGACGCCCCGGATGCTCGAACAGGTGATCGAGTCGAAGGGCATCCGGACCATCATCGCGCTGAACGGCTCGGAGACGCACGATCCGCGCATCATCGCGGAGCGGGCGGTGGTCGACGGGCGGCCGGTGACGTGGCTGCCGTTCGGCATGTCGGGCGACGGAACCGGTGATCCCGCGGAATACGCGCGGGTGGTGCAGATCATGAACGACCCGGCGGCCCAGCCGGTGCTCGTGCACTGTGCCGCGGGCGCGCAGCGGACGAGCGTCGCGACGATCCTCTACCGGCACCTCGTGCAGGGCGAGTCGATCACGGAGGCGTATCCGGAGTCGTTCGAGTTCAAGCACGAACCCGAGGACTGGCGCCTGCTCGCGTACCTGTCGGAGGCGTTGCCGGCGATCGAACAGGCCTATCGCGAGCTGACGTCGTCCGGCGCGATGTCGCCCGGGTCGACGGGCGGCCCGTCGGACGGGTCGGCGGTCTCGACGGCGGACGGCGACGCGCCCTGAGGCGCGCCGCCGGCGCGCATCGCCTCGCGCATGCGGGGCCCGAACAGGACGATCGCGGTGGCGCCGGCGAGCACGCCCATGACGACGACCAGCACCAACTGCGCGACGATGATGCGCCAGAGTGCCGCGAACCATCCGACGCCGTAGAAGCGCAGGGCCGCCCACGTCGTGTAGATGATCTCGATCGTCGCGATCGGCACCACCGCCTGCGGCCACTCCATGATGCCGAAGGGCACGAGCAGGGTCAGGAACAGCGTGCGTTGTCCGAACACGAACAGCGCGAAGGCGTAGTGCTCGGCGACGTTCAGGCCGGCGCGCCGGAACAACCCGCGCAGCAGCAGCGCGAGCACCGGCAGCGCGAAGAAGATGAACGAGTTCAGGTGACTCCGCACGAAGACCGTGATCTCCTGCACGAGAGCCTGCACCGCCGCGGCCTGCACCTCCGTCTCGCCGCCGACCTGCGTGTTGATCCGCTTCGAGAGATCGACGTCGAACCAGTTCAGCGCCACGACGTACAGGGCGGCCATGATGAGGCAGTACTTGAACGGGCTCGCGTACTGCCGACGCCGGCCCGCGACGTACTCGCGGCAGACCGTGCCGGGTCGACGCGTGAGGTCCACGACCGTTCGCAGGAACGGCGAGTCGAGTTCGAACACGCTCTCGACGACCTGGCCGAGGATCGCGCGAAACGACAGGCGAGCGGTGGAGGACGCCTGCCCGCAGTGGGCGCAGTAGCGGCCGCCCAGCGACTGGCCGCAGGATCGACAGACGGGAAGGTCGGCGGGCGTCGGATCCGTCACGCCTCGAATGGTATCGCGAGGACGGCCCGCAGCAGGTCGCGTTTCGGCCGCCGCGCCCGGTCCGGCGGCGGCGGCTGGGGGTGGAATCCGTCGGCACTGCGGACCCTCGGTCTGGGATATCGTCATGCGGACCGTACACTTGGTTCGGAGGAGCGCCGGCGATGCCGGGCCGGGTCGGGTCGGGAGCACGTCTCATGCAAGTCGACAAGGTCCATCACATCCGGGAGCATCTTGGTCACGTTGGTCACGACACGGGGCACGACATGGAACCCTTCACCCATCCGGCCCGACGCATCATCGGGGTCTGCAACGCGCGGATCACGCGCCTGCTCGTCTTCCTGCTGAACGCGGCATCGCTCATCGCGACCGTCGTCGCGTGCCTCATGGCCGTCTGGCAGTACGTCGAGCCGGACGTCGCGTGGCGGGCGCTGGCGAGTCTCGGCATCCTCATGGCGGCGTCGGCGGTGTTTGTCGGGTTGAACGAGGGGTTCGGGCCCGCCATCCGTGGTTGAGCGCACGGGCCCGGCGGATCGCGACCGACGGGCCGCCCGGCCGGATCTCGTCACGGACACGGGTGATCGCTGATGTACTGGTTCGAGATTGTCCTGCTTGTCGTGATCGGGATCGTCCTGCCGCTGCTCGGCCTGCGCGAGTTGCCGCGCATGCGCCGCCGCATCGCGGCCGGTGATCGTGATGTCCGCATCAAGGCGTATCGATCGACGATGCTCGTGCAGTGGGGTCTCACCGCGATCACGCTCGGGTACTGGTGGACGTCGGATCGATCGTGGGCCGCGATCGGACTCGGCGCGCCGACGACGGGGCCGACGCTGTGGATCGTGGGCGCGGCGACGCTCGGCGCGGGTGCGTTCCTCGTCGGGCAGGTCCGGTCGGTGCGGCGCGATGCCGAGGTTCGCGACGCGGCTCGGGCGCAGTTGCGTCCGGTCGCCGATCTCCTGCCGCACGACGATCGTGAACTCCGTCGTTTCATGCTGCTCTCGCTGACCGCCGGAACCTGTGAGGAGGTGCTGTATCGCGGGTTCGCGATCGCCATCCTCGCGCCGCACGTGACGGTCTGGGGTGCGGTGGCGCTCGCGGCGGCGGTGTTCGCGTTCGGGCACGCCTATCAGGGCGTGACGTCGGCGCTGAAGATCGGCGTGCTGGGCCTCGTTCTCGGCGCGATGTACGTGCTCACGGAGGCGCTCTGGCTGCCGATGCTGCTGCACGTGGCGCTGGACGTCACGAGCGGCCAGGTCGCGGCATCGGTCCTGCGGGCCGGTGCGACGCCGGCCGGCGATGTCGAGCCGGACCCGCCCGCGGCGGGCGAGCGGGCCTGACCGGCCGCGCGACGGGATGGCTCCGGGTGGCTTCGGCGGGGATCGGGGGTGGGGGTTGGTCGGGGTGATTCGATCGTGGCGTCGTGGTTGGTGGGCTTGGGTGGTGGCGGAGAGCGTGTTCTGCCGGTATTCTGCCCGCCCTTTCCCCTGCTCCAGATCCGCCTGCGCGGAAGGATTCGACGCCATGGAAACGACCCTGATCATCCTGAAGCCCGACGCCGTCCAGCGAGGGCTCATGGGCCGCATCGTGAGCCGCTTCGAGGACAAGGGTCTTCAGATCGTCGGCGCGAAGTTGATGCAGATCAGCCCGGAGTTGGCCGCGCGGCACTACGAGTCGCACCAGGGCAAGCCCTTCTACGCCGGTCTGGTCGCCTTCATGACATCGTCGCCGGTGCTCGTCCTGGCGGTTCGCGGCCTGGGCGCGATCGCGGTGAGCCGCAAGATGATGGGTGCGACGTTCGGATCGAAGGCGGAGCCGGGCACGATTCGCGGCGACTTCGGGGTCTCGAACTCGTTCAACCTCATTCACGGCTCGGACAGTCCGGAGGCGGCATCCCGCGAGCTCGGTCTGTTCTTCGGGTCGGGCGAGGTGGTCGACTACGATCGTCCGGGCGCGGCGTGGATCTACGACCTGTCCGGCGGCGCGCCGGAGTAGATTCCCGCGACCGGATCGGGGACGGGGTCGCAAGATCGCGGGTGATCGGACGTTGTGCGAAGGCAGTTCCTGCCGTCTTGGCAGGACCTGGCGGCGTCGTCCGACGGTCCGGATGCGTCAATCGTCGGTGAACCGTCGTTTTCCGCACCGCGAGTGGGGATTCCGCCGATAATGATGGGATTCGGTCGTCCGGGAATCTCGGCGTCAAGGGGCCTTCTTGGCTGGAATGATTCTAAAAGCAGGAACTTTCGGGGATGAAATCCGTACGAACGGTGTTGAAATAACGGACGCTCGGCCTTGGCCGGGCGGAATCGGCCCCGAGATCGTGTGAGTTCGGGACATCCATTTCGGTTCCGAGAACGAACCCACAACGGTCGGTGCGACTCCCACGGCGGGGTTGATCGGTTCGGTTCGAGTTGGCTCCCGGGGCTTGTTGATCACTGTCGGGTCGCGTTCATTCGCGTCCCGGATCTTTCTCTCAGGCGGTATTGCCATGCGTCAGACCATGATTGGAAAGAACTCACCGCTCGGGCGTCATCGCCGACGTCACGCGGTGAATCGGGTGCCGCGGCGCCACGAGATCGGTCTGACTCCTGAGGAGGAGCGTCTGATCAGCCGGATTCTGGCGGAGCCGATGGACTACATCGACTCGAAGGAGTTCCGGAAGCCGGACGCGGAGTCGTCGATCTACGAGCAGGCGCCGCCGATCCAGCGTCCGGACGTGTCGTGGTATCGTCCGCTGATGGACGATCTGACCGGCGGGTCGGATCGGAACATGAAGAGCGGCGGGACGGTTCTGCTCACGGCCGCGCAGGAGCGGGTGCTGTTTCTGCAGTACAACTATGCCCGTCACCGTCTTCGCGAGTTGCAGGTGGAGGTTGGTGCCGGCGAGCCGTCGCGGGCTCAGATCGGCGAGTTGCTTCGCTGGTACCGTCGCGCCGAGGCGTACCGTGACCAGATTGCGGAGACGAATCTCGCCCTGGTTCTGGCGATGGCGAAGCGGACTCGGATGAGCGAGGTGGACTTCGCGGATCTCGTGTCGGAGGGCAACATGGCGTTGCTTCGTTCGGTCGACAAGTTCGACTGCGAGCGGGGCTTCAAGTTCAGCACGTATGCCTGCCGCGCGATCCTCAAGGCGTTCTCGCGTCAGGGCATGAAGTTGAGCAAGTATCGCCAGAAGTTCCCGACGGACTTCGATCCGACGATGGAGAAGTCGAATCACGCCGAGACGGTGCGTCGTCTGCACGAGCAGGAGTGTGCCGAGGAGGTGAAGCACATCGTCCGCAGCAACGATGCGGAGTTGTCGGATGTCGAGCAGGTGGTGATTCACCACCGGTTCGGTCTGGACGCCGAGCCCGATTCGCCTCAGCTCACGCTGGAGCAGGTGGGTCAGATCATCGGCGTGACGAAGGAGCGTGTTCGTCAGATCCAGAACAAGGCGCTCGAGAAGATTCGTCTCGTGATCGAGGCGAATCGGGACCGTGAGCTCGAGGAGGCCGCGAAGGATCCGACCCGAGCCGCCGTCGCCTCGAACAACTGACCGACCCGCATCGGTCATTCCAGGCCCCCCTCAAGCACCTCGTGTGTCGCCTCGGCGATCGCGGGGTGCTTTTTCGTTCCGCCTTCGGCTTTGGGACAGTTCCGGGAACTGTCCCAAATGGTGTCCCCGGCGGTCGCGCGGACGTTGGGACCGTTCCCGGAACTGTCCCGGGTGGTTGATCGTGTACCGGGCCGGTCTGCGATGGGCCACTTCGGGTCGTGAAGGACCAGTTTGGGACAGTTCCGGGAACTGTCCCAAACGCATCGCGTCGCGGCGGCAACCCGCTACACTCGCCCGCCATGACTGCCCGCGAACTCGTGATGGACCGCGTCGCCGGACGCGTGAGACACTTCCCCGATCTCGATACCCGGCCCATGCCGACCACCGGGCTCGACGCACGCGATGCCGCGCTCGCACTCGCCATCGATCAGGCCGTCACCCGACGCTGGCGAACCCTCGAAGCCGCCGTCGAACCACACCTCCGACGACCCTGGGCCGGACTCCATCCGACCGTGCGCTCCGCTATGCTCGTCGGCGCGGCTCAGATGCTGCTCCTCTCCCGCCTCCCCGATCACGCCGTCATCGATGCCGCGGTCGAGTGGACGAAGCGATGCACCCCGCCGGCCGCGGGCATGGTGAACGCCGTCCTTCGGCGCGTCTCCGAGATGCGCGATTCGATCGTCGATCATCACGAGGTCGGTCGCCGCGACGAGATCGCGCTGTCCGACGGCACCGCCTGGCGCCTCCACCGCGAGATCATGCCCGCCGAGCCGGCGCTCCAACTCGCGGTCCAGACGAGCCTGGCGCCCGCTCTCGTCGAACGGTGGATCGCCCTCGTCGGGTTCGATGCCGCCCGCGGACGGGCGTTTCACACGCTCGTCATGCCGCCGATCATCGTCGTCGGCGTCGACGGACGGATCGATCCGCGACTCGAGCCCCACGAGGCGCCGGGTGCCGCCGTGTACATCGGTCCGAGCGGCGAACTCGCGGAGGTCCTCGCCGCCCTCCCGGGCACCCGCGTGCAGGATCCCTCCTCCGCGATGGCGGTGTCGATCACCGCGTCGCTCAAGCCGCGCTGCATCATCGACGTCTGCGCCGGGCGAGGCACGAAGACGCGTCAACTGGCCGCCCTTCATCCCGACGCGCGGATCATCGCGACGGACGTCGATCCGGCCCGTCACGAGGTGCTCTCGCACGTCTTCGAGGGTCATCCGCGGGTCCAGGTCGTTCCGTTCGATCAACTGCGGTCGTTCGATGCGCAGGCCGAACTGCTCGTGCTCGACGTGCCGTGTTCGAACACCGGCGTCCTCGCGCGTCGGCTCGAGGCGCGGCACCGCTTCTCGGAGAAGTCGCTCGAAGCCCTGCTCCGACTCCAGCGCCAGATCGCGGCCGACACCTGGCCGCTGCTCGCCGATCGCGCCGTCGTGCTGTACGCGACCTGCAGCATCGATCCGGAGGAGAACGAGCGTCAGGCGGCGTGGCTCGTGAAGCATCACCGGATGCGTCTGCTCGAGGAGA
>JAGQOI010000547.1 GCA_020427625.1 Phycisphaerales bacterium
AGTCAAGCGGGCAAGATACGCCCCCCATCGCCGGACCGCAACCGACACCGTGCTTCGCGTCACGAAGTTGACGACGCCCGACCGCACCCGACCGCGCGCGAATCGGCACCGCCCGGCGAGCCCGCCCGGATGCGCCGCCCGGATGCCAGCCGCGCCGGATCGTCCGGTCCGGGCGCCGACCGCCCGGCCCGCCGCGACGCACCTGCAGGCACGTCGGATTCATCATCGACGAGAATCGCTAGAATCGGCACCGTGTGAACGGACTCTCGCGGAGCACATGATCATGCGCGCCTCCATTCTTCCCGTCGTCGCCGTCGCGATCCTCATCGTCACCTCCGTCGTGGGCGGGTGCGCCGCCGATGACGACGGACCCGCGACCGATCGCGACCGCATACCGCCGACGGACGCGCGGCTCAACGACATCATGCAGGCCAAGCTCGTTCACTCGAAGGCCCTGCTCGAGGCGATTCCGATCGGCGACTACGACCTCGTCGCCGAGAACGCCGACGAACTCGCGCTGCTCAGCGAGCAGTCCGCCTGGATCGTGCACGACACCGCCTCGTATCGATCGCTCAGCGACGAGTTCCGCGGCATCGCCCGCCGCATGGCCGAACGCGCCCGGGCCCGCGACTACGACGGCGTCTCCAATGCCAACGCCGACATGATCGCCAGTTGCACCCGCTGCCATCAGTACCTGCGGCGCGAAGGCCTCACCCGCGACATGCCCGGACGCGTCTCGATGCACCTCCCGATGAACTGATCCGTCCCCGATGTCCTCCCGCCTCCGCCAGCACCTGCCGAACGTGATCACCGTGCTTCGGCTCGTGCTCGCGGCCGCGTTCTTCGCGGTGCTCAACCAGTATCGGTGGCCCGAGTCCAGCCCCACGTGGGGGACGGTCGGGATCGTCCTGTTCGTCGCCGCGGCGCTGACGGACGCGATCGACGGCGCGCTCGCCCGGCGCTGGCAGGTCGTCTCCACCTTCGGTCGGATCATGGATCCGTTCTGCGACAAGGTGCTCGTGCTCGGCGCCTTCATCTACCTCGCCGGTCCGCGCTTCGCGATCCTCACGCCGGACGGACACGTCGTCGGCATGGCGACCAGCGTCGCGCCGTGGATGGTCGTCGTCATCCTCGCCCGCGAGATGCTCGTCACCGCGATCCGCGGCGTCGTGGAGTCGTCGGGCGTCGCCTTCGGCGCCGTCTGGTCCGGCAAGCTCAAGATGTTCCTCCAGTCCGTGACCATCCCCACCGTCCTCGGCGTCGCCGTGCACTTCCGGACCGGTCTCGACGAACCGGCGTTCGCCGCCCGTCTGTGCGACGTGCTCGTGTGGACGACCATGCTCGTGACGATCTGGTCCGGCCTGCCCTACATCACGCGACTTCGTCGACTCCAGATGCAGAAGCCGAACGCCGATGCGTGAGACCATCCTGCTCACCGTCGGCGGACTCGGACGCCTGCGCCCGGCGCCGGGCACCTGGGGATCCCTCCCGCCTCCCGTCCTCGCGCTCGTCATGCTCGCGCTGCTCGGCGGCGGGCACTGGACGATGAACGCGTCGATCGCCCTGCTCGGACTCGCGGCCGCCGTCGTCTGCCTGCGCTTCGGCGACGACGCCG
>JAGQOI010000548.1 GCA_020427625.1 Phycisphaerales bacterium
GGTCGGTACTGGACCGCCGTCTCCCGCGACACCGCCTTCGAGCGACGCCTGCTGGCCGATATTCAACGGGCGAGCGGCATCTCCGACTCCTGACGACCCGTCTGCGAGTTTGCAGTGGACACCGACGCGTCGCCGCGTACGCTGGGCACTGGAGAGCGGGGGGTCACGCAACCGGATCCCCGGGAGAAGAGGAGAGATCCCATGCATCACGCGCATCGAGCGTTCGGCGTGCTCGCCGGACTCGCGATCGTCGCCGCGCCCGCCGTCGCGGGCGGCACGCTGACGCTCATCGGCTACATCGATCTCGTCGATCGGCTCGGCGGCCCGGAGAACGTGCCGACCGGCGCCGACGTCGTCGTGGGACAGGTCGAAGCGCCCTCCGGCGGCGCCTACGGCCCGAACCAGGGCAGCGATGAGTTCACCGGCAAGACGTTCACCGCCCACTCCGGCGCGCCCGGGTCCTCCGGACATGCGACGACCGTCGCGACGGCCATGTACGGCAACAACAACAGTGCCGCGCCCGGCGTCTCCGACATCCACCTCTGGGAGGCGTCGAACTGGGTGTTCGGCGGGTTCCTGAACTACTCCTCGCCGCTCACCGTCGGGCCCGACGCGCCGCCGCCGGGACTGCGGATCTTCAACAACTCGTGGGTCGGATCCCTCGGCAGCAACGCGAACGACAACATCGTCCTCCGTCGCGCCGACGTCGCGGCCGCGTCGAGCGACCTGCTCATGATCGTCGGCGTGAACAACAGCGGCACGAGCCCGGCCCTCCTGTTCGCCCAGTACAACGGCATCGCCGTCGGACGCGACAACGGCGCGCACGCGTCGAACGACACGCCCGGCGGACTCGACGGACCCGGGCGCATGAAGCCCGAACTCGTCGCGCCCGGCAGCGCGACGAGCTTCTCGACGCCGGTCGTCTCCGCCTGTGCCGCGCTGCTCATCGACACCGCACGCACCGATCCCGGACTCGCCCGCAACCCGTTCGCCGAACGATCCGAGACGATCAAGGCCGTGCTCATGGCCGGCGCCGAACATCGCGCGGGCTGGACGAACAACCCGCAGACCTCCGGGCCGCAGCGTGGCGTCACCGCCCGCCCGCTCGACAACGTCTACGGCGCCGACCTCGTGAACATCGATCGCAGTCACCTCATCCTGACCGCCGGCGAACAGGACGCCTCGTCGACGCCGCCGCCCGCGCCGACCATCGCCGAACGGGGCTGGGACTATGCCTCCGTCGCCATCGGCGCCAGCGCCTACTACCGCTTCCGCATCGTCGAGCCCGCGGACGACGTGTCCATCCTCGCGACCTGGCACCGCAACGTGCGCCTGTCGAGCAACCAGTCGGTCCCCGGCAACTTCGACCTCACGCTCTGGCGCGTCGGACCCGGCGAGGTCCTCGAGTCGCTCGTCGGCGATGCCGGGCTCGACGACTTCGGCGGCGGCAACGTCGTGAGCCAGAGCGCCCTCGACAACGTCGAACACCTGCACCTCACCGACCTCATGCCCGGCGACTACGTCATCGAGGTCGATCGACTCGACGCGACCGGCATCTACCCGCAATGGGACGTCGCCGTCGCCTGGATCATGCCCGATCAGCCCGACGCCGTCCCCGGCGATCTCGACGGCGACGGCACCGTCGGACCCGCCGATCTCGCCCAACTGCTCGGCGCCTGGGGCGCCTGTGACGGTTGCCCGGAGGACCTCGACGGCGACGGCACCGTCGGACCCGCCGACCTCGCCATCCTCCTCGGACACTGGGGCGCCGGCGGCTGATCGCCCGCCCCCTCACGCCGATGATCCCGCCACGGGCTGCCCGAATCGGGCAGCCCGTTCCGCGTCCGCGGCGTAACGTTCCGTCGGGTCCCGCATACAACGGGTGGCGAGGCGACCCTCGCCGCGTGCACGCTCGATCCGTTCCGTCCGCGTCAGTCCCCTTGGTTCCAGGGAGCCGAGCCATGCGAAACCGCGTCGTCCGTACCCGAATTCCCTCGCGCCTTGCCGCCGGCCTGTGCGCCACCTGCGCCGGCCTGTGCGCCATCCTGAGCACCGGTTTCGCCGGCGCCTCGCCGCTCGAAGCCGCGCATGTTCCCGCCGACACCGCGTGGGTGCTCCACATCGACTTCGAGCGCTTCTACGCGTCGCAGGTCGGTCGGGCGATCGTCGATCACGGACCCGACGCCGATGAACGTCGCGAGATGGTCGAGCAGTTCGGCTTCGACTACCTCACGGACCTCAAGGCGATCACGACGTACGGACAGGTCGCCGAGGACGGCGCGCGACGCGAGACCACCATCGTCTACGCGACCGCCGCCGCCGACGAGGCGCTGCGTCACGCCGAATCCGAGTTCGAGGGCTTCCATGCCGTCACGCACGACGGCGCGTCGATGTTCACGTGGTCGGAGTCCGAGGACGACGGCCTCGAGATGAAGCCGCGCTACGGCGCGCTGTACGATCCGGGCGTTCCGGATCGTCGGATCATCGCGGTCGGCCCGACGCCCGAGGACGTCGCCGGCGCCCTCGCGTTGCTCGCCGGTCGCGGGCGCTCGCTCAAGGACGACGCGGCCCGTCTCGCCGACGTTCCGGCTCGCGACGGCGTGTTCGTGCAGGGCGTCGCGTTCTCGCTCGATCACGCCCGCACGATGCATCTGGCGTCGGAGATTCTCAAGGAGGCGCGTCAGGTCGCCGGGCAGATCGGCGAATCCGACGGGCGCCTGTTCTCCGAACTCATCTTCACCGCCCGCGCCGCCGATCGCGTCCAGCAGATCACGCAGGTTGCACAGGGCCTGCTCGCCCTCGCCCGCCTGTCGATGTCCGCGGACGACGACTCGCCGAACCCGCTGCTCGGGTTCCTCGCGAACATCACCGTGCTCGCCGAAGGACCGGTCGTGCGCGTCCGCTTCGAGGCGCCGTCCGAGGCCGTCGCCGGCGTCATGGGCACCTCCGTCGGACGCGACGCGAACGGACACTTCGCCGTCGGCGCCTGGCTCCACGACGGCGATCCCCGACGTCGGGACGACGCGCCGAAGGACGAGCCCGCGACGGAATCGACGCCCGCCGCCCCCCGCAAGGGATCCACGCCCGATCACCCATGAACGACGCGCCGACGCCATCCGATGCCGAACTCGCCCGCCTCGCCGCGGGCGGCTCGCTGCCCGCGTTCGGCACGCTCGTCGAACGCTACGAGCCGCGCCTGCGCGCGTTCCTCGCGCGACGCGTGCCCGGCGCGCACGACCTCGACGACCTCGTGCAGGAGGCGTTCGTCCGCGCCTGGGAACACATCGATCGCTACGACGACCGCTGGCAGTTCTCGACCTGGCTCTTCACGATCGGCGGCCGACTCGCGATGACGCTCGGGCGACGGCGCACCGTCGAACGCGCGTACCTCGCCCGCCCGGCCGTGCGCACCGACCCCGACGGCCCGCCCGATCACGTCATGGCCGACGAGGCCCGCGGACGCGTCTGGACCGTCGCCGAACGCGTCCTCGGCGACGATGCGCTCGCCGCCGTCTGGCTCCGCTACGGCGAGGACATGGCCATCGCCGACATCGCGCGCATCATGGATCGCAGCCTCGTCTCCGTGCGCGTGCTGCTGTTCCGGTCCCGCGAACGACTCGCCCGCGCCATGACCGAGCCGAACTCCGCCGCCGCCCGGACCGCGGTCGCCGATTCGGTTGGAGGACCCTGCTGATGCATGCCCCCGATTCATACGACGCACGCGACGCGATGATCTCGCTCGAACGACGACTCCGACGCGAGGCCGCCGAGGAACTCGACGCCCGACCCGCCGATCCCGCGCGCGTCGCCCGCATCATGCATGCCGTCGTCGCGGCCGACGTCCGCTCGACGAGGACCCGGCCGTCCGTCGCGGGACGATCGTTCCCCGTCCGGCGCGCCGCCGCGGCCCTCGCCGCGACGATCGTGCTCTCGGCGCTCGTCGTCATCCCGCGCACCCCGACGCCGGTCACGTCGCCGCCCGCGATCGTCAACCGGCCGGCGCGGACCGGCGCGACCGTTCTGCTCGCGGCCCTGCGCGACATCAACATGGGCGAGACGATCCGCGCGACGAACGTCGACCTCGACCTCGCGACCGAGTGGCGCAGTCTCGTCTCGGATTCCCGTCGCGCCGTGGCCCATGTCCTCGACGCGCCGATCCCGCCGTTCATTTCGACGGAGCATCGCCTCCGCTGACCGGCGTCGGCCCGAGCGGATCCCGAGGCCACCCGCGCGGGCAGATCATCCCCGGCGGCGTGCGCCCGTCCGTCGTCCAGAGGATCGCCAGCGGCCCGCGCAGGCGCGGCGGCAGGAACAGGCGCACCAACCCCCGTGCAATCGGGCGCCCGAGCAGCAGACCCGTCCACAACGAGAGCGTCATGTACGCCATCGCCGCGAACTGGCTCGGCGGACCGGCGACGCTCCGCGCCGCGGTCCACGGCGAAGTCGGCGCGATCCAGTCGAGGTACGACAGGCAACTGATCGCCGTCGACACCGCCATCACGATCGCACCCCACACGAGCAGACCCGTCCGACGCTGACGAAACAGCGCGATGCCCCAGAGGACGCCGAAGCCGAGCGGCACGAGGCTGAGCGGGATCAGCATGATGAACGCCTCGAGGTCGAACACGCCCCGCCACCCGCCGGACGCGGCCACCATTGCGTCGACATCCTGCTCGCTCCACCAGGCCTGGAAGCTCGTCGGGTTGTAGCTCGAGCCGGGCGTCTGCTGTTCCTGCCAGGCCGTGTAGGCCGTCCAGAGCGTGTTCTGAAGCGACTGCGACGCGATCTCGCCCGTCGCGATGCCCAGCCCGACGAACGCGCCGGTCGTGCCCGCCCAGAGGGCGACCATGATCATGATCCACAGCGCGGCACAGAGCATGCCGAGTCGGAACGCCCAGCGCCCGACCAGCGGATACTCCTGCGTCGCCGCGACCGCACCGCATTCCGGACAGCGGATGATGAACAGGTCGTAGTGCGGCTCGCGCTGGATCGTCTGGCCGATCAGGTTGTAGCCGCACGACGTGCACAGGCGATCGCCCAGCACCCGCCCCGGCGGCAGCGTCGATCGATCGTTCGCGACATCGGGCGTCGGTGGTGCGGACATCTCAGATCATGTTCCTCTGCTGCCGGAATCGACGCCGCCGCCGCCGCCACAGGGCGCGACGGACGGCACGATCCGTGTGTCGAATGAACCGCCCGACGAGCACGCCGGGCAGCAGGAGCGGCAACGTCCCGAGCAGCGTCGCGACGATGGCGAGCACCACCGGCAGCACGTGCGTGACGAGGTGGCGGGGCAGGTCGGCGAGCGACCCGTGGAACCGGTCCATCTCGTCCGTCGCGGTCGCGAACACGCCCCACGCGACGACCCAGACGATCCACGTCGCGAGACGCGCGGAACGCCGCCAGTGTCCCAGCCCGACCGTCAGCCAGGCGCCCGTCAGGATCGCGGTGACGGCAACGAGTCCGAGCGGCAGGCCGAGTTCCTGGGCGCGCGAGACGAAGCCGCGCGGGTGCTGGATCCGATCGAACAGCAGCCAGGCGGTGCCGATGGTGCTGACGGTGAGCACGATGAGGATGGCGATCTGCGTGAACAGCCAGCGCAGGGACCGGTCCGAGCGCAGCGTGTATCGCCACCAGACGACCGCCGGGTGCCGACGCCGGACGGCGACGCGGGCGCAGGCGGGACAGCGCACGATGGGCAGGCCGTAGTGTGGTTCGCGACGGGCGCGACGGTGGGCGAGGTCGGTGCCGCAGTGCTGGCACAGGTGCATCATCGCCATGGTCGCCGCCCTCGTGGTCGTCGGGTCCGCCCGGTGATTCTTCGGATCCGGTCGGGCATCCTGTCAGGTCGACCGACACTGTACACTGCCCGTTCGATGCGACGCCACGGCCTGTCACAGATCCTGCTGCTCGCCGGGCTCCTCGCGGTGCTCGGTGCCGTGCTGCTCTATCCGATCTGGCTCACGGTGCGCGGCGGGTTCGAGTCGCAGCAATCGGGCGGCGGGTACACGCTTTATCACCTCACGTCCGTCTTCTCGGATCCGGCGCTGGTCGAGGGGATGGTGAACGCGTTGCTCATCGCGACGCTCACGACCCTGCTGTGCCTGGTCATCGCCGTGCCGCTCGCGCTGATCACGGCGCGCTTCGAGTTCCCCGGCAAGAAGCTGCTCGGCGCCTGCGTGCTCGTGCCGCTGATCCTCCCGCCGTTCGTCGGCGCGATCGGCCTGCACCATCTGCTCGGGCGCATGGGCTCGCTCAACGCGATCCTGCTCGACCTCGGACTCGTGGCCGAGCCGATCGACTTCATCGGACGCGGCGGTCTGTGGGCGATCGTGCTCATCGAGGCGCTCCATCTCTATCCCATCCTGTACCTCAACGCGACGGCGGCGCTGGCGAACCTCGACCCGACGCTGGAGGAGGCGGCCGAGAATCTCGGCGCCTCGCGGTGGCGACGGTTCGTGCGCGTCGTGCTGCCGCTCATCCGCCCGGGCCTGTTCGCGGGCGCGACGATCGTGTTCATCTGGTCGTTCACCGAGCTCGGTACGCCGCTCATGTTCGACTACCAGGTCGTCACGCCGGTCCAGATCTTCAACGGCATCAAGGAGATGTCGGCATCGCAGCAGCCGTACGCGCTGACGGCGATCATGCTCTTCGTCGCGGTGATGTCGTACGTCCTCGGCAAGCTCGTCTTCGGCGGGCGCGCGTACGCGATGTACGCCAAGGCCTCGGTCCAGGCCTCGACGGTGCGCCTCGGACCGATCGCCGGACTCCTCGCGATGCTCGCCTTCCTCGGCATCACCGCCCTCGCCGTGCTCCCGCACCTCGGCGTCATCCTCGTGAGCCTCGCCGACACCGCGCAGTGGTACGGCACCGTGCTGCCGCAGGGATTCTCCCTCGCGCACTACGAAGGCGCGCTCTCGCACGAACTCGCGATGAGCTCGATCCGCAACAGCCTGTTCTACGCCTCCTGCGCCGTCGTCATCGATCTCGTCGTCGGCATGCTCATCGGGTACCTCGTCGTCCGCACCCGTCTGCCCGGGCGTGGCCTGCTCGACGCGCTCGCGATGCTCCCCCTCGCCGTCCCCGGACTCGTCATGGCGTTCGGCTACGTCGCGATGACGCTCGAGTGGCCGTTCGAGCCCGGCATGCCCGGCTGGTTGCGCACCGTCCTCGGGCCGATCCTGCCCTCCGGCGGACTCGCCTGGATCGACGGCGGTCCGCTGCACGGATGGGCGGACGTGCTCGGCGCCGAGCCGAATCCCGTCCCGCTGCTCATCATCGCCTACGCGGTCCGGCGCCTGCCGTACGTCGTGCGCGCGACCGTCGCCGGACTGGAACAGACCTCCGGCGAACTCGAGGAAGCCGCGATGAACCTCGGCGCCTCGCGCCTCACCGCGGTCCGCCGCGTGATCATGCCCCTCATCATGGCGAACCTCATCGCCGGCGCACTGCTCGCCTTCAGCTTCGCGATGCTCGAGGTCTCCGACTCCCTCATCCTCGCCCAGCGTGAAGCCGACTTCCCCATCACGAAGGCGATCTACGTGCTCTACGGACGCCTCGGCGACGGACAGCACCTCGCCTCCGCCATGGGCGTCTGGGGCATGGCGCTCCTCACCGTCACCCTCGTCGGCGCCTCCCTGCTCATCGGGAAGAAGATGGGCGCGATCTTCCGGGTGTAAGACCCCGGCGGCCGTCCGTCCGACCTTCCGACGCCGCCGACGTGTTTTTCGGACCGCGGGTTGCGTTCCGCGGCCGCGCATTCGACAGTGAAGACACGTCCGACCCGCCCGCTGGAGAGACGTTGCATGCCGCGCCCGTTCGTCCGGTCCGTCGTCGCCCTCCTGCTCGTCGTGAGCGGCGCCGTCGCCGCCCGCCCGCCGCTGGGCGATCCCCACAACGCCGCGACCTGGTACCTGGAGGCCATCGACGCGCTCCAGGTGCTGACCGACGAGGATCGGATCTACGTCGCCGACGTGCTCGAGCGGCACCTGCCGCCGACGCCCCGCCTGCGAGAGATCCTCGCCCGTGCCGCGCCCGCGCTTCGCGCGGCCGAGCGCGGCGCCCAGGAGGCGCGGGCGGACTTCAATCTGCAGTATGAGCAGGGCTTCGAACTGCTCCTGCCGCACCTGTCGCAATTGCGCATGATGGCGCGCCTGATGGCGGTCGATGCCAACGTGCGCCTGCACGACGGGAACACGTCCGGCGCCGCCGCCCGACTGACGTCGATGTACCAGATGGGCCGTCACGTCACGAGCGACCGCATCCTCATCAGTTCGCTCGTGGGCCAGTCGATCTTCTCGGTGAGCGACGCCAACGTCCAGTTCGGCCTCGATCAGGCCGCGTTCACGCCGAACGACCTCGCCCTCATCCGCGATGGACTCGCCGACTTCTCCGGGCACGACCCGTTCGGCTTCGTCGAGGGCGTCATCATGGAGCAGGAGTTGTTCCTGCACTACGTCGGCGAGCACGCGGCCGACGAGGGATTCATGCAGAACATCGGCGGCGCCCTGGGCGAGGACGATCCGACCCTCGCCAACCTGTCGCCGGAGCAGATCCAGGACATGCTCGGCCGGACCGACCGGCTCATCGACCAGGTCGTCGAGACGTTCCAGATGGACGACCGCGACGCCGCGCGGGCGCGCCTCGCGGACCTCATGCGCGAGGTCGAGGCCGGCGAACACGGTCACCTCGCGATGCTGCTCATCCCGGCATACACGAGGATTCTCGACAACATGTACAAGGGCGAGGACCAGCTCGCCGCGCGCCTCGCCCAACTCGACCGCGTCGTCGAGGGTCGCTCGACGATCCTCGCGGAGTCGAACGGCGCGTTCTTCTACGCGCGGGCGATCGAACTGCTGCACGCGCACGATGCCGACGACCTCGCGGCGGCGCTCGCGGGACGTCCCGCGCCCGGCGCCGTCGATGCCGAA